>CAMPJU010000191.1 GCA_946886995.1 uncultured Lysobacteraceae bacterium | reverse complement strand
GCTCGATCCAGCCGGCCCAGATCGCCAGCGCCACCAGCAGGATCAGCGCGACCGACAGCCCGATGCGCCGAGTCAGTGCATTGACCGTGCGCTTGCTCTCGCCGCGGTCGGTGAGCATGTAGTACAGGCCGGCGCCGAGGTTCCACACGATGAGCACCAGGAAGGCGATCACCACCAGGGTCTTGAGCGAATCGTTCACGTCGTCCACCAGTCGCGAGGGGTGGCGCCCCGCGGGCGCCGGCGCGGCATTATCGCAACCGCGGCCGCGGCGCGCGTGAGCCGTTTCCGCAACATGCTGTCCTGGTGGGTGGCCGCCCTGGTGCTGGCCGGGGCGTTCGGATCGCTGGGCGCCTGGCAGCTGGGTCGCGCCGATGAAAAGCACGCCCTCCTGGCGCATGCCGGTCAGGTTCTCGACGCACGTGCACCGGTGCCGCTGTCGGCGGCGTCCGATCCCGCGCGCCGCGGGCGACTGGACTGGAGCGCCGGCCGCGGCCGCTTCGCCGACACCGGTCCGTTCCTGCTCGACAACCAGCGACACGACGGTCGCGTGGGCGTCCGCGCGTATCGCCTGTTCCTGCCCGAGGGCGCCGGCCCGTTGCTGGTCGACCTGGGCTGGCTGCCGTTCGGTCCGGAGCGCGCGGTGCCGGACGTGCCGAAACCGGAGGGCGCGCTGCAGGTCCGGGGACTGCTAGCGCCGCCGCCGTCGCCCGGCCTGCGCCTGGGCGAGGGCATCGCGCCGGCGGGGGACGCCTGGCTGCTGACGCGCGTGGAGGCCGACGCGATCGCGCGCGCCGCGGGACTGGACACGACGCCCGCGCCACGCGTGCTGCGGCTCGATCCGGCGCTGCCGATCGGCCACCCCCGCGACCTGGAAGTGCTGCCCAACACGCTGCCACCGGAGCGGCACGTCGGTTACGCGGTGCAATGGTTCGGCCTGGCCGCCACCGTGCTGGTGGTCGCACTGGTGCTGACCCTGCGCACGCGACGCAAGCTTCGAACACGGGACCGAACGCCATGACCACTGCCACTCCGCCATCCCGACGCAGCGGCCGCCTGAAACTGCTGCTGCTGGTCGCGGTGTTCATCGTGCCGATCCTGGTTGCGATCGTGCTCAACGCGGGCGGCTGGGTGCCGGCTCCTGCGCGCCAGCATGGCGAGCTGCTGCAGCCGCCGATCGACCTGCGCGGGCAGTCGCTCGCGTTGCTCGATGGCGGGACCTACGCCTGGAACCCGGAGGCGCGCATGTGGCGCGTCGTCGGGCTGCCGCCGTCGCCCTGCGATGCCGCATGCGCGCGCACCGCCGCGGACGTCGACAAGGTGTGGCGCCTGCTCGGCCACAACGCCGACCGCCTCGACGTGCTCTGGGCCGGCCCGTGGCCCGACACCGTGGACCGCCCGGCGACGCTGCACCTGCTGCGTCCCGATCCAGGCCTGCACGCCCGGCTGGGCGCGGACGGCGGCACGGGGACCACGTTGCATGTCATCGACCCGAACGGCTTCGTGGTCCTGCGTTACCCTGCCGGCTTCGACGCGGCCGGGCTGCACGCCGACCTCAAGCGCCTGGTCAAGCTGAAGTGAGCGCACGCGCATGACGCCGCAGGTCCATCGCAACTTCCATCGGCTCGCCTGGCTGGCGGTGGCGCTCGCGCTGGGCGTGATCGTGTTCGGCGCGTTCGTGCGGTTGTCGGATGCGGGCCTGAGCTGCCCGGACTGGCCGACCTGCTACGGCCGCGCGGCGTGGCCGGCGGCCGGCGAAGCCGCGGACCATGCCGCCACCGCGATCCGGCCGGTCGTGCCGCACAAGGCGTGGCGCGAACAGGTGCACCGCATGCTGGCCGGCGGCCTGGGCGTGCTGGTGCTGGGCCTGGCGTTGATGGCCGCGCGCAAGCGCCGCTTCGGCATCGCGCAGGTGCTGGGGGCGTCCGCGCTGGTGGCGGTCGCGATCCCGCTCTACATGCGTGGGGAATACGTGGCGGCGACGGTGCTGGCGGGCCTGGGCGAGGGCGTGCTGCTGGCGGCGGCGCTGCGCTGGAGCAACGTCGACCTGGCGCGCGCGGCCGCGCTCACGCTCGCGGTCATCGTGTTCCAGGCATTGCTGGGCATGTGGACCGTCACCTGGCTGCTCAAGCCGGTGGTCGTCATGGCGCACCTGCTGGGCGGGTTGCTGACGTTCTCGCTGCTGGCGTGGATGGCGTGGCGTTCGACCGGTCTGCCGATCCGGCTGGTCGATGCGGGCCGGCTGCGCGGCTGGCTGTTCGTGGCGCTGGCGGCACTGGCGGTGCAGATCGCGCTCGGCGGCTGGACCAGCGCCAACTACGCGGCGCTCGCCTGCGCGACCGACTTCCCGACCTGTGTCGGCCAGTGGTGGCCGGACGCCGATTTCCGCGAGGGCTTCGTGCTCTGGCGCGGCATCGGCGTCGACTACGAGGGCGGCATCCTGGACGGCGCATCCCGGATCGCGATCCAGCTGGCGCACCGCATCGGCGCGGTCGTCGCCACCGTCGCGCTCCTGGCACTGGCCGTGCAGCTGTTCCGCACGCCGGGGATGCGCGGGTGGACGCGCGCGCTCGTGGTGCTGCTGGTGGCACAGCTCGCGCTCGGCATCGCCAACGTGAAACTCGCCCTGCCGCTCTGGACGGCCGTCGCGCACAACGCGGGCGCGGTACTGCTGCTGTTCCTGCTGGTGTCGCTGCTGGCCCGCCTGCGCGGCACGGAGGACTGACGCGTGACGGTCGCCTGGCGCCAGTACTGGACCCTGACCAAGCCGCGCGTGGTGGCGCTGATCGTGTTCACCGCGGTCGTGGGCATGTTCCTGGCGGTGCCGGGGCTGCCGCCGTTGCGCGAGGCGGTGCTCGGCCTTCTCGGGATCTGGCTGGCGGCGGCCTCCGCGGCGGCGATCAACCACGTGCTGGACCGGCGGATCGATGCATTGATGGCGCGCACCCACGACCGGCCGTTGCCGACCGGCGGGTTGCGTACCGGGCAGGCGGTCGCGTTCGCGGCCGTCCTCGGCGTCGCTTCGATGCTGATCCTGTGGTTCGGCACGAATCCGCTGGCAGCGGTGCTCACCTTCGCGTCGCTGATCGGCTACGCGATCGTCTATACCGGCTGGCTGAAGCGGGCGACGCCGCAGAACATCGTCATCGGCGGCATCGCCGGCGCCGCGCCGCCGCTGCTGGGCTGGGCAGCGATCACCGGCATGCAGGGCGTAAACGACTGGGCCCATGCGCTGACCCTGGTGCTGATCATCTACCTGTGGACGCCGCCGCACTTCTGGGCGCTGGCGATCTTCCGCCGCGAGGATTACGCCAGGGCGATGATCCCGATGCTGCCGGTGACCCACGGTGTCACCTACACACGCTGGCAGATCCTGTTCTACACGGTGTTGCTGGTGCTCGCCACGCTGCTGCCGTACGCGCTTGGCATGAGCGGCATCTTCTACCTGGGCGGCGCGCTGGTGCTCGGCGCGGTGTTCGCCTGGCACGCGTGGAAGCTGCTCGACCCGCCGGACGAGTTCTACGCGATGCGGGTGTTCAATTACTCCGTCGTGTACCTGATGGCGCTGTTCGCATTCCTGCTGCTGGACCACTGGCTGCTGCCGTGGCTGGCGCCGGTGCCGGC
>CAMPJU010000190.1 GCA_946886995.1 uncultured Lysobacteraceae bacterium | reverse complement strand
GGCGATGGTGGAGTTCCTGCACCTGATCGCCGCCGAGCCCGACATCGCCCGCGTGCCGGTGATGGTCGACTCGTCGAAGTGGAGCGTGATCGAGGCCGGGCTGAAGTGCCTGCAGGGCAAGGGCATCGTCAACTCGATCTCGATGAAGGAAGGCGAGGCCGAGTTCCTGCGCCAGGCACGGCTGGTGCGCCGCTACGGCGCCGCGGTCGTGGTCATGGCCTTCGACGAGGAAGGCCAGGCCGACACCGCCGAGCGCAAGGTCGCGATCTGCAGCCGCGCCTACGAGCTGCTCACGGTCGAGGTCGGCTTCCCGCCGGAGGACATCATCTTCGACCCCAACGTGTTTGCGATCGCCACCGGCATCGAGGAACACGACAACTACGCGGTCGACTTCATCGAGGCCACGCGCGAGATCAAGCGGCGCTTCCCGCTGGTCCACGTCTCGGGCGGCGTGTCCAACGTCTCGTTCTCGTTCCGAGGCAACGAACCGGTGCGCCAGGCGATCCATGTCGTGTTCCTGTACCACGCCATCCGCGCCGGCATGGACATGGGCATCGTCAACGCCGGCGCCCTGCCCCTCTACGACGACCTCGACGCCGAGTTGCGGGACCGCGTCGAGGACGTCGTGCTCAACCGGCGGTCCGACGGCACCGAACGCCTGCTGGAGATCGCCGACCGCTACAAGGGCCGCAAGGGCGAGAAGAAGGTCGAGGACCTGGCCTGGCGCGATGCGCCGGTCGGGGCGCGGCTGACGCACTCGCTGGTCCATGGCATCGACCAGTACATCGTCGAGGACACCGAAGAGGCGCGCGCGCAGGCCGTGCGCCCGCTCGACGTCATCGAGGGCCCGCTGATGGACGGCATGAACGTCGTCGGCGACCTGTTCGGCGCCGGCAAGATGTTCCTGCCGCAGGTGGTCAAGTCCGCCCGGGTGATGAAGAAGGCGGTCGCGCACCTGCTGCCGTACATCGAGGCCGAGAAGCTGCGCACCGGCGACACCGGGAAGAACAACGGCAAGATCGTGATGGCCACGGTCAAGGGCGACGTGCACGACATCGGCAAGAACATCGTCGGGGTGGTGCTGGCCTGCAACAACTTCGAGGTGATCGACCTCGGGGTGATGGTGCCCGCGCAGGTGATCCTGGACCGGGCGAAGGCGGAGAACGCGGACATGATCGGCGTTTCCGGCCTCATCACGCCCTCGCTGGAGGAAATGGGCCACGTTGCGCGGGAAATGCAGCGGCAGGGCTTCCAGGTCCCGTTGCTGATCGGCGGGGCGACCACGTCCCGGGCGCACACCGCGCTGAAGATCGACCCGCACTACAAGGCGGCGACGATCTGGGTGAAGGACGCGTCGCGCGCGGTCAACGTGGCCCAGTCGCTGGTGTCGCCGGAGCAGCGCGGCGCGTTCGTCGCCGCGAACGAATCCGATTACGCGGAGATCCGCGAGCGGCATCGGAACAAGGAGGGCGGCAAGCGGCTCGTGTCGCTGGCCCATGCGCGGGGACAGCGGTTCGATGGCGGCTGGGACCGCTACGAGCCGCCGCAGCCGCTGGCGCCGGGCATCACGGTGTTCGACGACTACCCGCTCCAAGACCTCGCCGGGCTGATCGACTGGGGCCCGTTCTTCAACGCCTGGGAACTTGCCGGGCGCTTTCCCGCGATCCTGGACGACGCCGTCGTCGGCCCGCAGGCACGCGAACTGTTCGCGGACGCGCAGGCGATGCTGCGGCGGATCATCGACGAGCGTTGGCTCACCGCGCGTGCCGTCGTCGGCCTCTGGCCGGCCCGGGGCGTGGGTGACGACGTGGTGCTGGACCTCGGGGACGGTCGTCACGAGACCGTCCACTTCCTGCGCCAGCAGGCGGACAAGCCGCCAGAGCGTCCCGACTTCTGCCTGGCCGACTTCATCGCCCCGGCGGACAGCGGCCTTCGCGACTGGATGGGCGGCTTCGCCGTGACCGCTGGCCTGGGCATCGAGGCGCACGTCGCCCGCTTCCAGGCGGAGCACGACGACTACAACGCGATCCTGCTCAAAGCGCTGGCCGACCGGCTGGCCGAAACCCTCGCCGAGCGCATCCACCAGCGCGTGCGCAAGGAGCTCTGGGGCTATGCCACCGACGAGTCGCTCGACACGGATGCACTGATCGCCGAACGGTACCGGGGCATCCGCCCGGCACCCGGTTACCCGGCCTGCCCCGAGCACAGCGAGAAAGCCACCCTGTTCCGGTTGCTGGACGCCACCGGGCACGCGGGAATGACCCTCACCGAAAACTTCGCCATGTCCCCCGCGGCATCGGTGTCGGGCTGGTACTTCAGCCACCCCGGCAGCCAGTACTTCGTCGTCGGACGCGTGTCGAAGGAACAGGTGGCCGACTACGCGCGGCGCAAGGGCATCGAACTCTCCGCGGCCGAGCGACTGCTCGCATCGAACCTGGATTACGACCCGGAGTAGCGCCTCACCACACCAGGTCGTCGGGGACCTGGTATTGCGGGTCGGCGTACGGGTCGTCGGCCTGCGGCGCCGAGGGATCGACCTTCAGCGCCAGCGCAGGCGCGAACACCGCCTCGGCTTCGGCCAGCACCGCGGCAGTGACCAGCAGGTAGCGTCCGTCCTGCTGCACCACGCCGAGTTCGCCGGCGTTGAGTGCCTTCAGCTGCTCGGCCGTGACGTGGATCCGCTTGATCTTGCCGCCGTACTCGAAGTGGCGCGCAATGTCGGCGTCCGGCACGTTCAGCGCCTTGCCTTCCAGCAGCGTGGCCAGGCGCGCGCGGGCCTCGCGGCGCTGGCGCGCGGCCTCCTGCTTCTGGCGCTCGGCCTCGATCCGCTCTTCCTTTTCCTTCTGGGCGCGGATCGCGTAGGCCTTGCCGAGGTCCATCTCCTCGCGCCCGCGGGCACGCCCGCGCGGGGGTTTCGGCTTCGCGTCGGCCGGGCGAGCCGGCTTGCGCTTGTCGTTGCGCGCGTGTTTCGGTGCGGTCCGGTTGGCCGCCTTGGGCGAGGGCTTGAAGCCGAGTCCGAGCAACTGGTCGCGGAGCGAGTCGGTCATGGTCAGTAGTGCGGTGGGGGTGGTTCGGAGCCGGGGTCGGAGCCCTGCGATTGCGTCGACATGGCCAGGCGCACCTGCCGCAGTTCCTCCAGGACGCGGTGCAGCAGCAGCGCGTTTCGCGCTTCTTCCTCACGCGCCGCGGCCAGCGCGTCGCTCATTTCGCCGAGCGCATGTTCCTGGAACGCCAGGCGCGTTTCCAGGTCGGCCAGCCGGTCGTCGACATCGGTCATGCATTGCCCTCCACGGAACGGCCGCGGCCCACACCGTAATACGCGATCCCGGCGGCCTCGACCTGCGCGGGATCGTAGAGGTTGCGCCCGTCGAACAGCACGCGGTCGCGCAGCGAGGCCGCGACCCGGGCGAAATCGGGACTCCGGAACTGCTTCCACTCCGTCACCACGGCCAGTGCATCGGCATCGTGGATCGCCTCGTCCGCCGAATCGCAGAACACGAGGTCGTCGCGATCGCCGAACGCGGCGCGTGCACGGGCCGTCGCCGCGGGATCGTAGGCGCGGACCCTCGCGCGCGCATCCCACAACTGCGACAGCAGTCGTCGGCTCGGCGCTTCGCGGATGTCGTCGGTATCCGGCTTGAAGGAC
>CAMPJU010000189.1 GCA_946886995.1 uncultured Lysobacteraceae bacterium | reverse complement strand
GACCAGGACCAGGGCCATCGACGCCCAAGCCCAGCCGCGCAGCCGCAGCAATGGCCCGAGCAGCAGGATCAAAGCCAGGTCGGCCAGCGCGACCGCGGCCAGGGTGCCGTCGTCGCGCGCATTGGCGGCGTGCGCCAGGAAGGGGTAGGCCAGCGCAAGCGCGGTTCGCAGCGCCAGCGCCGCCCCGCGCATCTCAGCCGGTGGTCTTGTGCTGTTCGACGTGGGCGCTCAGCGCGCGCAGCGAGGCGAAGATCCGCCGGTTGTCGCCGTCGTCGGACCGCAGCTGGAAGCCGTATTGCTTGCCGATCGCCAGGGCGAGCTCCAGCGCGTCGATCGAGTCCAGCCCCAGGCCATCCCCGAACAGGGGCGCCTCCGGATCGATCCCGGCGGGGTCGACGCCATCCAGGTTGAGGCTGTCGACCAGCAGGCGGGCGAGTTGCTGTTCGGCGGGGGTCTGTTCGGCCATCGTGCGGCGGGATCGGAGGACGGGCCGCCACGATCCGGCATCGGGGCCGCGGGTGCAAGCGTCGCCACGCCGCGATGCGGCGGTGCCCGCTACAATTTGCGGCATGGTTTCCCCGTCCATCGCGTCCACCGGGCACGCGCCCTTGCCGTCGCTCCGCGTCGACTACGGCACCGGCCCGGCGGCCGCCGTGCTGGGCGATCCCGGCGTCCTGGCGGTCATTGGATTCGGTCCGGACGAGGATGCGACCGATGACCCGCGCGCGCTGGTGGTGCCGCTGCGGCCGCTGGGCGATGCGCCACTGGAGGTCTGGCGTGTGTCCGGCCCGGTGTCGCACGGCCGCGACGGCGCGTTGCGCTGGTCCACCGACGGGTCGCTGCTGTTCGGCGTGGTCGAAGTCGAGGAGGCGGCGGCCGGCGGGATCGTGGGCGCGGCCGAACAGGCGTACGCGCTGCTGCAGGAGAGCCTCGAGCGCCACGGCTTCGCGCATCCGCTGCGGATCTGGAACTACCTGGACGCCATCACCGAAGGCGAGGGCGACCTGGAACGCTACCGCCAGTTCTGCGTCGGTCGCGCGCGCGGCTTCGGGACGTTCGACACCGCGCGCCTGCCCGCGGCGACCGCGATCGGTTGCCGTGATGGACGCCGGGTGCTCCAGGTGTACTGGCTCGCCGCGCGGCTGCCGGGCGTGCCGCTGGAGAACCCGCGCCAGGTCGCGGCCTACCGGTATCCGCGGCAGTACGGTCCGCAGCCGCCGACGTTCGCCCGCGCGATGCTGCCGCCGGCCGGCAGCGACATGCCGCTGTTGCTGTCGGGCACCGCGAGCGTGGTCGGACACGAGACGCTGCATGCGGACAGCCTGTCGGCGCAGCTCGAAGAGACCTTCGCCAACTTCGGCAGCCTGCTCGACGAGGCACACCGGCGCCGGCCGGCGCTGCCGGCGAACTTCGGTGCGGACACGCGGCTGAAGGTCTACCTGCGCGATGCCGGCGAGCGTGCCGTGGTCGAGACCGCGCTCGCCAGGCTCGCGCCCGGGGTTCCGACGGTGCTGCTACTGGCCGACATCTGCCGGCGCGACCTGCGCATCGAGATCGACGGCGTACATTCCTGAGACCGAAGAGGGAGGGGACGAAATGGGATTGATCAGCCTGATCTGGGGCATCGTGGCCATGGCGTGGATGGTCGTTGCACTCATTCCGCTGCTGGGCTGGGGCAACTGGTTCCTGATCCCGTTCGCGGCGGTCGGCGCGGTGGTCGCAGCGATCGGCATCGCCGTCACCCGGCCGGGCAACCGCGGCCGCGCGAAGACCGGCCTGGTGCTCAATGGCCTGGTGATCGTCGTCGCGGCGTTCCGCCTGATGCTGGGCGGTGGCCTGATCTGATGGGCACGCACTGATGGGCACCCGTTGATGGACATCCGCCCGCGCCGCATGCGCCGGGACGACTTTTCGCGACGGCTGATGCGCGAGTCTTCGCTGTCGGCCGACGACCTGGTGCTGCCCGTGTTCGTGCACGCGCCGGCCGGCCGCGCGCCGGTGGCGTCGATGCCGGGCGTGGAGCGGCTGTCGATCGACGAGCTGCTGCGGGTGGCGGAGCGCGCGGTCGAACTGCGCATCCCGGCGCTCGCGCTGTTCCCGGTCACCGCACCCGAAGCGAAATCGCTGGATGCGGCGGCCGCATGGGACGGCGACGGCCTGGCGCAACGCGCGGTGCGCGCGCTGAAGCAGCGCTTCCCCGGGCTGGGCGTCATCACCGACGTCGCGCTCGACCCGTACACCGTGCACGGGCAGGACGGCATCGTCGACGACGACGGCTACGTGGTGAACGACGCGACGGTCGAAGCCCTCGTCCGGCAGGCGCTGTCCCACGCGCGCGCGGGTGCCGACGTCGTGGCGCCCAGCGACATGATGGACGGCAGGATCGGCGCGATCCGCCGGGCACTCGAGGCCGAAGGCCACGTGCACGCGCGGATCCTCGCGTACAGCGCGAAGTACGCCAGCGCGTTCTACGGCCCGTTCCGCGACGCCGTCGGCTCCGCCGCGGCACTGGGCAAGGCCGACAAGAAGACCTACCAGATGGACCCGGGCAACGCCGACGAGGCCCTGCGCGAGGTCGGCCTCGACCTGGACGAGGGCGCGGACATGGTGATGGTCAAGCCCGGCCTGCCGTACCTGGATGTCGTGCGCCGGGTGAAGGACGCCTATGGCGTGCCGACCTTCGTCTACCAGGTCAGCGGCGAGTACGCGATGCTCAAGGCCGCCGCGGCAAACGGCTGGCTGGACGAGCGCGCCTGCGTGCTCGAGTCACTGCTCGCGTTCAAGCGGGCGGGCGCGGACGGGATCCTGACGTACTTCGCGCTCGACGCGGCGGGGTGGTTGCGGGACGGCTGAACACCGGATCCACGCCGGTGCGGGTACTGTTGGCGTCGAACGAACCAGGGAGGCGGTGATGGCGAAGCTGTTCGCGGTGATCGGACATCCAGTGGCGCATTCGCTGTCCCCGCAGATCCACGCGGCCTTCGCCCGCCAGCAGGGCATCGACCTGGAGTACCGGGCGATCGATGCCGGCCTCGACGGCCTGGAGGAAGTGCTCGGCAGGTTCGCGGCCGAGGGCGGACTCGGCGCCAACATCACGTTGCCCTTCAAGCCGGCCGCCGCGGCGCTGTGCCGGCAGCTGACCCCGCGCGCGCAACGCGCGGGCGCCGCCAACACACTGGTCCGCGAGGACGGCGGCTGGCACGGCGACAACACCGACGGCGCAGGCCTGGTCCGCGACCTCACCGGCCGCCACGGCCTCGACCTGCGGTCACGGCGGACGCTGATGCTCGGCGCCGGCGGCGGCGCGCGCGGCGTCGCGCCGGCCCTGCTGGACGCCGGCATCGGCGAGCTCGTGGTGATCAACCGCACGCCCGGCCGCGCCGATGCACTGGCCGACGCCCTCGGCGATCCGAAGCGGGTGCACTCGCGTTATTTCGAGGACCTGGGCTCCCTCAGCGAGTTCGACCTGGTGGTCAACGCGACTTCGGCGGCGCGCGACGGCGCGTTCCTCGGCCTCCCGCGGTCCCTCGTCGGACGACGCACCGCCGCGGTCGACCTGAGCTATGGCGAGGCCGCCATCGGCTTCCTCGCCTGGGCGCGCGCGGCCGGCGCCCACGACGTGGTCGACGGCCTGGGCATGCTGGTCGA
>CAMPJU010000188.1 GCA_946886995.1 uncultured Lysobacteraceae bacterium | reverse complement strand
CATGGCGATCCAGGGGGCGTGTCCGAAGTGCGGCAAGCGCGTGCTGCACGTCAATGTCGAGAACGTGGTGGGCATGGTCGCCGGCGAAAGCAAGGCACGCTGCCTGAGCTACAGCTGCATCCACTGCAGCGCGGTGCTGGGCGTGCAGATCGACCCGCGCGCGAAGCCACGCGCACGCTCGGCGGCGCCGAAGCCCCAGGGCTGACCCGGGCGGCTTCAGTCCGCCGCGCAGGCCGCGGCGACTTCCCCATAGCCGGCGAACGGCCGGCCGGGCGCGCACACGGGACACTCCGGGTCGGGCAGCAACCGCGTCTCGCGGAAACGCATGGCCAGCGCATCGAAATGCAGCAGCCGACCCGCCAGCGGCTCGCCGAGGTCCAGCAGCAGCTTGATCGTCTCGGTCGCCTGCAGCAGCCCCACCACGCCCGGCAGGACGCCCAGGACACCGGCCTCGGCGCAATTGGGTGCGGCCTCCGGCGGCGGCGGTTCGGGGAACAGGCAGCGGTAGCACGGCGCCTCGCCGCGACGGCGCCCGGCGTCGAACACGCTCGCCTGCCCCTCGAACCGGTGGACCGCGCCGTAGACCAGCGGCTTGCCGAGGTGCACGCAGGCGTCGTTGAGGAGGTACCGCGCCGGGAAGTTGTCAGCACCATCGACGACCACGTCCACGCCATCGAGCAGCCGCTCGACGTTGGCCGCGCTCGCGCGTTCGCGGACCGTTTCGACGCGGGTGCGTGGATTCAGCGCGGACAGTGCGGCGGCGGCCGAAGCGACCTTGGCCGTGCCGATGCGCGCCTCCGTGTGCAGGATCTGGCGTTGCAGGTTGCTGCGGTCGACCACGTCATCGTCGACCAGCCGCAGGTGGCCCACGCCCGCCGCGGCCAGGTAGAACGCGACCGGCGAACCCAGGCCGCCCGCTCCGAGCAGCAACACCGTGGACGACTCGAGCCGCTGCTGTCCGGACAGGCCGACGTCCGGCAACCGCAGGTGCCGCGAGTAGCGCTCCAGGAAGTCCGCGTCGGCGTCCGGCCCGTGCATGGGCAATGCGTCGGCAAGCCATCGCGTGGTGCCGCCTTCGACCGATGCGACCCGCGCATAGCCGGCGTCCCGCAGCGCCCGGGCTGCCTGCAGCGAACGCCTTCCCCCCTGGCAGATGAGCAGCACGTCGGCGCCGCGGTCGGGCAACGTGGCCGAAGGCGCGGCTTCCAGGTCCGCCTGCGGGACGCCGCGCGCGCCGTCGGCCATGCCCAGCGCGCGTTCGTGGGGCTCTCGCACGTCCACCAGCACCGCGCCCTCGCGCATCCGCGCCAGCGCCTGCGCCGGGGTGAGCAGTTCGATGCCGGTGTCGTCGGTCTCCACGATTCGATTATCCGCCCTGTCGCTCACCACAGCGGCAAGACATCGAGCACGGTGCCCGCAGGCAGGTCGCGCGCGTCCTCCGGGACGACCAGCAGCACGTCGGCGTCCGCGGCGGACCGCAGCCGGTGCGAACCGGTCGCCGGATCGGCGACCGCCCAGAGGGCGCCGTCGTCGCGGGTCTCCAGCCGCGCGCGCTGGAACTCCAGCCGCCCGTGCGACTTCGCGATCGGCGCGGCCAGGCGCGCGCGCCAGCGCGGCCGCGGTTCGGTGCGTCCCTGCAGCGCATCGACCAGCGCGCGGCCCAGGGTCAGCCAGGTCGCCAGCACGGAGACCGGATTGCCCGGCAGCCCGAGCAGCCGTGCCTGGTCCAGGCTGCCGAACAGCACCGGCATGCCCGGCTTCATCCGCACCTTCCAGAAATGGGTGGTGCCGAACGCCCGGAGCACCGCCGGCACGTGGTCCTTTCCGCCGGCCGAGACCCCGCCACAGGTGAGCACGACGTCGAATGCGCAACCCGCGTCGCGCAGCGCCACTTCGACCTGGCGCGGATCGTCCCGCAACGCGGGCCACAGGGTCGGCTCCAGCCCCTCGGCGCGCAGCAGGCCCGCAACGAGTTCGCGATTGGAATCGTGGACCTGGCCTGGCGCGAGGGGCAGGCCCGGCGGCACCAGCTCGTCGCCGGTCGTGAACACGGCCACGGTCGGCCGCCTGGCGACCCGCAAGGTGTCGATCCCCAGCGCAGCGGCGAGCGATACCCGCAACGGCGTCGCCACCTGCCCCGCGCGCAGCACCACGTCGCCGGCAGCGACGTCCTCGCCTGCGCGCCGGACGTTCGCGCCCGCGGCGATCGTGCGGGGAATCCGGATCGTGTCGCCATCGCGTTCGACGACTTCCAGCATGGCGACGCTGTCGGCGCCGCGGGGCAGCGGCGCGCCGGTGGTGATCGCGATGCACTCCCCCGCGCCCAGCACCTGGCCACTGGCCACGCCGGCGAACTGCTCGCCGGACAGGCGCAGGCCACGCGGCGACGTTCCGTCGTCATCCGAATGCCGGAAGGCGTAGCCGTCCATCGCACTGTTGTCGAACGACGGCAACGCGATCGGCGCCACCACGTCCGCCGCGAGGACGCGCCCGTGGCAGCGCGCCACCGACAGCGTTTCGGTGTCCAGCCGGTGCGCGGCCCCGACCTCGCGGATGATCGCGAGCGCTGCGTCGAAGGCGAGCGGCGTCATGCGATGCCGGCCCGCGCGAGGTCCGCGGGGGTGTTGAGGTTGCCCAGGCGCACGCCGGACAGTGGCACCCCGTGCATGCCGAGATCCGCCTGCAGGTCGCGGACGGACAGCACGCCGTCGCGTAGCGCCCGGGCAGCCGCGGGGCGAAGCGTGGCCACGCGCCACAGCGCGACGAGCGGCTGCGGGCCATCCTCGTCCAGGGCCCACGCGCCGACGTCATCGGCGGCGGATCGCAGGGAAGGCAGCAGGCAATCGTTGCAGTCGACGAGGTCGACGGGCAGCGTCAGCAGCCACGGCGTCCTGCATGCGGAGGCGAGCGCCGCCAGCCCCGCCATCGGTCCGGCGCCCGGAACGGCGTCGGGAACCACCGCGATGCCATGCTCGCCGAAACGGGCACGACCGGTGTTCGCGCTGACCAGGAAGGCGTCGACCTGCCCCTCGAAGCGGCGCCGCCAGCGCAGTACCTGCGGGACCCCGGCGCGCTCGAGCCAGGCCTTGTCGCGCCCCCCGAGCCGGCTGGCCACGCCGCCCGCGAGGATGCCCAGGGTGGTCGCTTCGCGGCCCACGCCGCGACTACCGGCGCTTGACGTGCCGCAACAGCCGGCGCTTGCGCTCGACCTGGCGGTCCGTCAACACGTTCTTGCGGTCCTTGAACGGGTTCTCGCCTTCCCTGAACACGAAGCGCACCGGCGTGCCGACGAGCTTGAAGCGCTTGCGGAAGAAGTTCTCGAGGTAGCGCTTGTAGGTGTCGGACAACGTGCGCAGGCGCGTGCCGTGCACGATGAAGGTCGGTGGACTCTCGCCGCCGGGATGCCCGAAGCGCAGCTTGGCCACGTGTCCGCGGACGACCGGCGGCGGATTGGCCTCGTACGCGGCCTCGAGCGCACGCGTGACTTCGCTGGTGCCGAATTCCCTGGTCGCCGAGGCATGTGCACGGTGGATCGCGCGGAACAGTTCGCGCAGGCCGGAGCCGTGCAGCGCGGAGATGCGCACGGCCTCGGCCCAGTCGACGAAACCGAGCTTGCGCGACAGCAGGGCCTCGGCCTGCTCGCGCTGGTAGGT
>CAMPJU010000187.1 GCA_946886995.1 uncultured Lysobacteraceae bacterium | reverse complement strand
CGCGGACGTCGAAGTCGTCGCCCAGCGCGGCTTCGGCACGTGCCCGCAATTCCTGGATCTTCAGCTCGCCGATCTTGTAACCGAGCGCCTGTCCCGGCCACGCGATGTACCGCTCGGCCTCGGCGATCGACTGCACTTCGCTTTCGGCGGAGTTCTCCAGCATGTAGTCGATCACCTGCTGCCGGCTCCAGCCCTTGCTGTGCAGGCCGGTGTCGACCACCAGGCGGATGGCGCGCCACAGTTCGTTCTGCAGGCGGCCGAAGTACTGGTACGGGTCGGTGTAGACACCCAGCGCCTTGCCCTGCGACTCGGCGTACAGGCCCCAGCCCTCGGCGAAGGCGTTCTCGCCGCCCCAGCGGCGGAAGTCGGGCATGTCGTCCAGTTCGATCTGCAGCGCGATCTGGAAGTGGTGGCCGGGGATCGCCTCGTGCAGGTACAGGCTCTCGGCGAACCACGACTTGCGGGTGGGCAGGTCGAACGTGTTGACGTAGAACACGCCGGGGCGGCTGCCGTCGTCGTTGGGCGGGTAGTACTGGCCGCCGGCGGCGGACTCGGCGCGGAACGGTTCGACCGGACGGATCTCGAAGGGCGACTCCGGGATCAGCGAGTACTGCTCCGGGACCTTCGCGTTGATCTTGTCCTCCAGGGCGCGGTAGTACTCGAGCAGCGCCTCCTCGCTCTCGAACGCGAACTGCGGGTCGTTCTTCATGAAGTGGAAGAACTCCTGCATCGTGCCCTCGAAGCCGACCTCGTCCATGACCTTCTCGATCTCGCCATGGATGCGCGCCACTTCGTCCAGGCCGATCTGGTGGATCTCCGCCGGCGTCAGGTCGGTCGTCGTGGCCTGGTTGGCGTTGAACGCGTACCAGGCCTGGCCGTTCGGCAACTGGTCCAGGCCGAATGTGTCGCGCGTTGCCGGCAGGTACTCGTCGGCGATGAAGTCGCGCAGTTCCCGGTACGCCGGCATCAGGTCGTTCGTGATCAATGCGCTGTAGGCCTCGGTCAGCCGCTCGCGGTCGGCGTCGGAAAAGTCCTCCGGCATGTTCGCGATCGGCCCCCAGAACAGCGTGTCCTCGGGCTTGTCCTTCACCAGCGCGTCGAGTTGCGGCACCACTTTTTCCATCAGGATCGTCGGCTGCACGACGCCCGCTTCCATGCCCGCGCGCATGTTCGCGATGCTGGTGTCGAACAGGACCGGCAGACGGCCCGCGCGGGCCAGCCAGTTGTCGTAGTCCTCGACGGTCTTGAACGGCTGTGCCCCGGTGCCGGATCCAAGCTGCACCGCGAAGCTGGCGATGCTGTCCATCTGGTTGACCGGCAGCATCCAGCCCGGGAACTGGTACGACTCCAGCGTCTCCTTCGCGTCGGCGACGAAGATCTCGTAGTTGATCAGGTCGGATCCGGACAGCCCTTCCGGGCCCACGGCTTCGACCTTCGCCAGCCATTCCTCCACGAACGCCTTGTACTCGTCGCGGTACGCCTGCGAGCCGAAGTCCGGCAGCTGGTCGTTGTAGCGCGGGTCGCCCTGGAACGTGGCGGTGATCGGGTTGAGCACCAGGTACTCCTCCCAGAATTCTTCGTACAGGGCGTCCAGCCGCGCGGCCCTGGCTTCACCTTCGGCCTGCGTGGTGGCCTGGGTGGCGGTTTCGCCCGCGGCGGGCGCCTGGCTGCACGCGGCAAGCGCGCCCGCCACGGCGAGGGACAACAGGAACGGGCGCAGCAAGCCTGCGCGCGTGGTCGACGTGATGGACGAACGCATGGTGGTCTCCCCAGTGGTTGTGTGCGGTGGATCAGCCCTGCCGGGCCGCGATCCACCGGTCGATCTTCGCTTCCAGCACCTCGAGCGGCACCGATCCGTCCTTCAGGACTTCCGCATGGAACGCGCGGATGTCGAAGTCCTCGCCCAGTGCCGCCTCGGCCCGGTCGCGCAGTTCCTGGATCTTCAGCTCGCCGATCTTGTACGCCAGCGCCTGGCCCGGGATCGCCATGTAACGCTCGGTCTCGGAGATCGCCGGCGTCTCGCCGGTCGCGGAGTTCTCGAGCATGTAGGCGATGACCTGCTCGCGGGTCCAGCCCTTGCTGTGCAGCCCGGTGTCGACCACCAGGCGGATGGCGCGCCACAGTTCGTTCTGCAGGTAGCCGAAGTAGTTGTACGGATCCTGGTACAGGCCCAGGTCCTTGCCCAGCGACTCGGCGTACAGCCCCCAGCCCTCGGTGAAGGCGGTCTCGCCGCCGAAGCGGCGGAACATCGGCAGGCCGGTCAGTTCCTGCTGCAGCGCCAGCTGGAAGTGGTGGCCGGGGATGGCCTCGTGCAGGAACAGGTCCTCGGCGTCCCAGGTCTGGCGGGTGGGCAGGTCGTAGGTGTTGACGTAGAACACGCCCGGCCGCGAGCCGTCCTCGCTGGGCCGCATGTACGACCCGCCGGCCGCGGACTGCGCGCGGAACGGTTCGACCGGGCGGATCTCGAAGTCGGCCTTCGGCGTCAGCGAGAACAGCTTCGGGACGTGCTGGTTCACCGTGGCTTCCAGGCCGCGGTAATGCGTGAGCAACGCGTCCTCGCTTTCGAACTGGAAGCGCGGGTCGGTCTTCATGAACTCGAAGAACTCCTGCAGCGTGCCCTCGAAGCCGACCTTGTCCATGACTTCGGTCCGGATCAGGCCGTGGATGCGCGCCACCTCGTCCAGGCCGATCTGGTGGATCTGCGCGGGCGTGAGGTCGGTCGTCGTGGAGCTGCTGGCGTTGTAGGCGTACCAGGCTTCGCCATCGGGGAGTGCGGCCATGCCGGAGCTCGCGCGCGTCGCCGGCATGTACTCGTCGGCCACGAAGGCGCGCAGTTCGCGGTAGGCCGGCATCAGCTCGCCCTCGATCATCGCGCGGTACTCGGCGGTGATGCGCTCGCGCTCCGCCGCGGGGATGGCGTCCGGCATGTTCTTGACCGGCATCCAGAACAGCGTGTCTTCGGCGTCGTCCTTGATGATGGCGTCGAGCTGCGGCAGCACCTTTTCCATCAGCGCGGTCGGCTGCACCACGCCCTCGGCCATGCCGATGCGCATGTTGGCGATCGCGGTGTCGAAGATCGCCGGCATCGCCGAGGCGCGCTTGCGCCAGTCGTCGTAGTCGTCGACCGTCTGGAATGGCTGCGCGCTGGTCCCGGAGCCCAGCTGCACCGCGGTCGAGGCGAAGTTGTAGAACTGGTTGAGCGGCTGCATCCAGCCGGGGAACCGGGTGCCCTCGAGCGCGTTGCGGGCGTCGCGGACGAAGATCTCGTAGCTCAGGAGGGCCTGGCCCTCCAGCCCGGCGGGGCCCACGGCCTCGATCCGCTGCAGCCAGTCGCGGGTGAAGGCCTCGCTGCGGTCCCGGTAGTCCTCGGACAGGAAGTTCGGGAGGCGGTCGTTGTAGCGCGGGTCGCCCTGGAAGGTGGCCTGCAGCGGGTTCAGCTCCAGCAGGGCTTCCCAGTACTCGGCGTACAGGGCTTCCAGGCGTGCGGCCTTGTCCGTGGCGGCTTCGCCGGCCGTCTCGGTCGCGGCGGCGGCGGGCGCGGGGGTGGTCGCGCAACCGGCAACGGTCGCGCCGATCGCGAAGGCCACGGCGAGGGCGAGGGCGCGCTGGCGGCGGGGAGATGGGGTCATTTCGGGTGCTCCGGGGTGCCTGGCGA
>CAMPJU010000186.1 GCA_946886995.1 uncultured Lysobacteraceae bacterium | reverse complement strand
CGCTGAAGGACATCGGCGCCGACGTGCGCTGGGCCTCGTGCAACATCTTCTCGACGCAGGACCATGCCGCCGCCGCGATCGCCGCGACCGGCACCCCCGTGTTCGCCTGGAAGGGCGAGACGCTGGAGGAGTACTGGGACTGCACGCTGGCCGCGCTCAGCTTCCCGGACGGCAAGGGCGGCTTCCTCGGCCCGCAGCTGGTCGTGGACGACGGCGGCGACGTCACCCTGCTGATCCACAAGGGCTACGAGCTCGAGAACGGCAGCAAGTGGGTGGACGAGAAGGCCACCTCGCACGAGGAGCAGGTGATCAAGAACCTGCTCAAGCGCGTCGCGAAGGAGCGCCCGGGCTTCTGGGGCACCGTCGTGCGCGACTGGCGCGGCGTCTCGGAAGAGACGACCACCGGCGTGCACCGCCTGTACCAGCTCGCCGAGCAGGGCAAGCTGCTGATCCCGGCGATCAACGTCAACGACTCGGTCACCAAGTCCAAGTTCGACAACCTGTACGGCTGCCGCGAGTCGCTGGCCGACGGCCTGAAGCGCGCGATGGACGTGATGCTCGCCGGCAAGGTCGCGGTCGTCTGCGGCTACGGCGACGTCGGCAAGGGTTCGGCGCATTCGCTGCGCGCGTACGGCGCCCGTGTGATCGTCACCGAGATCGACCCGATCTGCGCGCTGCAGGCGGCGATGGAGGGCTTCGAGGTCGCGACCGTCGAGGACACGCTCGGCACGGCGGACATCTACGTCACCACCACCGGCAACAAGGACGTGCTGACCCTGGCGCACATGTCGTCGATGAAGGACCAGGCGATCGTCTGCAACATCGGCCACTTCGACAACGAGATCCAGGTCGATGCGCTGAACGAATCCGGTGCCGAGAAGCTCAACATCAAGCCGCAGGTGGACAAGTACACGTTCGCGAACGGCAATGCGATCTTCCTGCTCGCGGAAGGCCGGCTGGTCAACCTGGGCTGCGCCACCGGCCACCCGAGCTTCGTGATGTCCAACTCGTTCGCGAACCAGACCCTGGCCCAGATCGACCTGTGGGCCAACAAGGACAGCTACGAGAAGACCGTGTACCGGCTGCCCAAGCAGCTGGACGAGGAAGTCGCGCGCCTGCACCTGGAGAAGATCGGCGTGAAGCTGACCACGCTGACGAAGGAGCAGGCCGAGTACCTGGGCATCGCGGTGGAAGGCCCGTACAAGGCCGAGCACTACCGCTACTGAGCCACAAGTCGTCCCCGCGCAGGCGGGGACCCATGGATTCCCGCGTGCGCGGGAATGACGGGGGTGCCATGGTTCCAGTCTCCTTCGAGTTCTACCCGCCCAAGACGGACGAGCAGCGCGCACTGCTCGACCGGACCGCCAATCGCCTCAAGCAGCTCGCGCCGGAGTACGTGTCGTGCACGTTCGGCGCGGGTGGCTCGACGCTTTCGTACACGCCGGAGACGATCCGCCGCCTGCGCGAGGACCACGCGCTGGAAGCCGCGCCGCACGTGAGCTGCATGGGTGGCAGCCGGGACGAGATCCGCGCGTTGCTGCAGCGTTACCGCGACCTGGGTTGCAGGCGACTGGTCGCACTGCGGGGCGACCTGCCCTCCGGCATGGCACGGATGGGCGACCTGCGCTACGCAACCGACCTCGTGGCGTTCATCAGGGCCGAGCACGGTGACCATTTCCACGTCGAGGTCGGCTGCTACCCCGAGATGCACCCGCAGGCCGACGACGCCTTCGCGGACCTGCGGCATTTCAAGGCCAAGTGCGATGCAGGCGCGGATGGCGCGATCACGCAGTACTTCTACAACGCCGACGCCTACTTCCGGTTCCGGGACGATGCCCGCGCGCTGGGTGTCGACCTGCCGATCGTGCCGGGGATCATGCCCATCTCCAACTTCACGCAGTTGCGGCGCTTCTCGGATGCCTGTGGCGCGGAGATCCCGCGCTGGGTGGTCAAGCGCATGCAGGCGTACGGCGACGACTCCGAGGCCATCCGCGAGTTCGCCGCCGACTTCGTGGCGGCGATGTGCCGCCGGCTGGTCGATGGCGGTGCACCGGCGCTGCACTTCTACACGCTCAACCTGGCGAAACCCACCCTGAACGTGATCGCCCGGTTGCAGTGAAACCGGGCGCGGTTGCCGTGGCGTTCAGCGCCGCGGCCCGATCGCGCACCTGGCATTGACGGCGCAAGCGGAACCTGCGGGCGAGCCCCCGCAATTCCGAGCGCCGCCATGAACGCACCGTCACGCGACAAGTCCGTCCTCGCATTCGCCCTGGCCGCGGCCGTTGCCGCGAGCGTGGCACCGGGGTCCCCCGTCATCCGCGACGCCCAGGCGGCAGGCATCCAGCGCTGCCTGGCGCCCGACGGGAGCACGCTGTACACGGACCAGCCCTGTGCCGCGCACGACGCGACACCACTCACGATGAAGCGCGAGTTGTCCGCGCGCCTGGTCGATGCACGGCAGGCGGAGACCGCATTCGGCGGCGCGACTTCCGCGTCCGCGGGCGGCTATGTCGACGCATCGATGCCGCTATATCCACAGCAGCGCACTAGCGGGCATGCGGTCGCGCGCCGCTCGCCCGCCGCCGGCTGCGCACGCACCCCCACGCAGCTGGCCATGGACCTGCAGGGCGCGTTCGCCCTGGGCGACGTCAACCGGATCGCGGAGAGCTACCACTGGGTCGGAATGGACCAGCAGGCCGCCACCGGCGTGATGCAGCGCCTGGAGCGACTGGGCCTCTCCACCGTGGTCGACACGCAGTACTACGATGCGGCCATCGTGTCCTCGGGCATTGGTACCTGGGCAGATGCCGGCGGGGCGGTCGGTGCCGGCACTGGCGTCATGCAGTTGACCCTGGGCCGGGAAGGCGGGGCCGCCGTGGTCGACCTCCAGGTGGAGCGCTACGACGGCTGCTATTTCGTTCACTTCTGAGCGTGCATCCCGACGCTAGGCTGGCCCGATGCGATCGGCGCCGGCCTTCCTGTTGCTGTTCCTGGCCATTGCCTGGCCGGATCCCTTGCGCGCCGAGGTGCGCCGTTGCGTGATGCCCGGCGGCAATGTCGTGCATACCGATCGGAGCTGCAGCTCGCTGGGTGCGGTCGAGCAGTCCCGCCAGGGCGCGGACAAGCCCGTGGCCACCCACCTGTACCACGGCCGTTGCGCCGGCACGTTGCCCGACCTGCTGTACGAGGTGACCAGCGCCATCGACAGTCGCGACGTCAACCGCCTTGCGGCGACCTATCACTGGCCCGGGATGTCGGGGAGCACCGCCAACGCCACGCTCGACCGGCTCGACGCGATCGCCGCCCGGCCGTTGCTGGACGTTCGGATCGTGACGACGGACATTCCCGCCGAACCACCGGAGGATCCGTTTTCGGCCGATCCTTCGGCGGTCGACGAAGTACGCGTGGTACCGACCGGCCTGCGCGTCGAACAGGTCCTGGACGACGGGCGCACGCCGGTCACGACCCACTTCTCGCTGCGCCGCCACCTGGACTGCTGGTGGGTGCGGCTGTGACCGCCGCCCCGTAGCCGCGGCGCTGTAGCAGAATGGCGCGATCCCGCCCGGCAGGATCGCCCGCATGCACTACCCCGACTGGATCTGGCACAACGGCGCGATCAAGCCGTGGGCCGAGGCCACCACCCACGTGATGTCGCACGCGCTGCACTACGG
>CAMPJU010000185.1 GCA_946886995.1 uncultured Lysobacteraceae bacterium | reverse complement strand
TCCGCGCGCCGGAGCACCACAGCGAGGCCAACGAGGCGATCTTCACCAACGTGCCCGGCCTGCGCGTGGTCCTGCCCTCCTCGCCCGCGCGCGCCTACGGCCTGCTGCTGGCGGCGATCCGCGAGCCGGACCCGGTCATCTACTTCGAGCCCAAGCGCATCTACCGCCAGTACAAGGAGCTCGTGCCGGACGACGGCGAGGCCCTGCCGCTGGACGTCTGCTACGTGCTGCGCGACGGCACCGACGTCACCCTCGTGACCTGGGGCGCGCAGGTCAAGGAATGCCTGGAGGCCGCCGACAAGCTGGAGGCCGACGGCATCAGCGCGGAGGTGATCGACGTGGCGACGCTGCGCCCGCTGGACTTCGACACGATCGCAGAGTCGGTGTCCCGCACCGGCCGCTGCGTGATCGTGCACGAGGCCCCGAAGACCGCCGGCTTCGGCGCCGAGATCGCGGCGCGCCTGGCGCACGAATCGATGTACGACCTGGTCGCGCCCGTCGAGCGCGTGACCGGCTACGACACGCACATCCCGCTGTTCCGACTCGAAATGAAATACCTGCCGAGCGTCGACCGCATCGTCGCGGCCGCGAAGCGCACCCTGGAGGCGAGCTGACACCATGGCCGACAAGAAGACGTTCAAGCTTCCCGACCTCGGCGAAGGCCTGCCCGACGCGACCATCGTCGAGTGGTTCGTCAAGGAAGGCGACACCATCCGCCTGGACGAAAGCCTGGTGTCGATGGAGACCGCCAAGGCGGTGGTCGAGGTGCCCTCGCCCGTGTCCGGCAAGGTGCTGAAACTCGCCGGGGCCGCGGGCGACATCGTCGTGACCGGCAGCATGCTGGCCGAATTCGAGATCGACCCGAAGCTGCCGCAGCGCGCCGAGGGCCAGGACACCGGACACCACCATGGCGGCGGCGACGCGCCGGCCAAGGGCGTGGGCAGCCAGGACCCGGCACCCGACGACCGCGTCGTGGCCTCCGACGAGGGTGGTGCCATCGAGCACGAGGGCGAGCCGGCCGCCAAGGGCGAGGCGCGCGCGGACGCCGGCACCGTGGTCGGCGCCATGCAATCTTCCGACGCGGTACGCAGCGACGCGGTGTCGTCCGCCGGCGGCGTCAAGGCCATGCCGGCGGTGCGCGCGATGGCCCGCAAGCTCGGTGTGGACCTGGCGCGCGTGCGCGCCACCGGCGCGGACGGCGTGGTCACCATGGCCGACGTCAAGCAGGCCGCCGCCGACGGTTCCGCAAAGGCCGGCGCGGGTCCTTCGAGGAACGCTCCTGCATCGGCGGCTAGCCCCTCATCCGCCCTGCGGGCACCTTCTCCCGCAAGCGGGAGAAGGGAAGACACGGCGCGCACGAAACTCTCGGCAATGGGCAAGCCCATGCGCACCCAGCCGCCATCGGTGCAGGCCACCGGCCAGCCGGAACAGCTCAAGGGCGTGCGCCGCAACATGGCGCGGGTGATGGCCGATGCGCATGCGAAGGTCGTGCCGACCACCCTGTGCGACGACGCCGACCTCCACGGCTGGAACGGCAAGCAGGACATCACCGCGCGCCTCGTCCGCGCGATCGTCTCGGCCTGCCGCGAAGTGCCCGCGCTCAACGCCTGGTTCGACGGCGACACGCTGACCCGGACCATGCACCCGCACGTGGACCTCGGCATCGCCGTGGACACCGACGACGGCCTGTTCGTCCCGGCACTGCGCAACGCGGACATGCTCGACGCGCGCGGCCTGCGCGAGGGCATCAACCGCCTGCGCAACCAGGTGCAGGACCGCAGCATCCCGGCGTCGGAGCTCTCGGGCTACACCATCAGCCTGTCGAACTTCGGCATGTTCGCGGGCCGCTACGCGACGCCGGTCGTCGTGCCGCCGTGCGTGGCGATCGTCGGCGCCGGCAAGCTGGTGCACGACGTGGTGGCGGTCATCGGCGGCGTCGAGGTGCACCGCCGCATGCCGATCTCGCTGACCTTCGACCACCGCGCCTGCACCGGCGGCGAGGCCGCGCGCTTCCTCAAGGCGCTGCTCGACGACCTGTCGGCCGCCGACTGATGCCCCATCGCAGCCGCCTGGCCGGGTTCATCATCGACTGCAATGTCGACGACCTGGACGCGGCGGCGACGTTCTGGAGCGGCGCGATCGGCGCCACCGTCGCGGACCGCGACGCGGGAGACGGCGACGCCGAGTACCAGATGTTCGGCAATACGCCCGGGGACCTGCACGTCGAGGTCCAGAAGGTCGACCATGCGTCGCGCGTGCACCTGGACATCGAAGCGGACGACATCGATGCGGAGGCTTCCCGGCTCGAGGCGCTCGGCGCGCGAAAGGTCGCGTTCGTCAAGCGCTGGTGGGTCATGGAAGCCCCGACCGGCCAGCGTTTCTGCGTGGTCAAGATGCACCACCCCGAGCGCGGTGCACCGCCGAACGAGTGGCCCTGACGGGTCGGCTCAGCGCCGGTTGCGCAGCCAGCGGCGGCGCAGGAACCACGCCAGCGTGATCACGGCCAGGAACACGCCGTAGCCGAGCGACGTGGCCAGCACCTGCGGCCACATCTCGCCGTACTGCCGGTCCGCGATGCCGTGCGCCCACTGCAGGGTGAGCACGAAGGCGATGAATGCCACGAGCAGCGACACGGCGTCGAACAGGCGCCTGCGCCCGTCGCGCGGCTGCCGCGGATAGACCCAGAACAGGACGCCCAGGATCACGAACCAGGGCAGGAACAGCACCAGGGCCAGGTTGGATTCGACCAGCGGGTTCATCGCGCGGAGCCGGCCCCCTGCTCGGCCTTCTCCGCATCGGCGCGGGCCAGCGCTGCCAGCGCCTCGCGCACTTCGGCCTCGCCCACCCCGTCGCCGAGCGCGAACGCCTCGTCGCCGGTGGCGAACCCTTCCTGCCGCAACGCCGCGATGCGTCGCCCGGCGTCCCTGGGCGAATCGAACCCGGCGCTCTGCAACAGCACCCGCTCGCCATCCACGAGCTTGAAGTGGAACCGTCCGTCGGCTTCCCGGTACTGCTTGAACACCGGCAGGCTGGCCTTCGCCGCGGCGGCGGCCGGCTGCTGTGCAGGCGCGGCCGACAGGTCACGCAGGCCGACGGCGTGTCGCAGCCCCTGCAGGCGCGCGGTCGCATGCCGCGCGCGCAGCCGCGTGGCCCCGTCGCGCAGCTGCTCCTCGATCCGGGCCGGACGCGCCATCAGCGCCTCGTAACGCTCGCGCAACGGCGCGACTTCCGCGTCGATCCGCTCGAACAGGGCCGCCTTCGCATCACCCCAGGCGATGCCGTCTTCGAAGGCCCGGCGCATCGCGGTCGTCTCCTCTCCGCTCGCGAACGCCTGGTACAGCTGGAACACGTTGGAGCCTTCGGCGTCCTTCGGCACGCCCGGCTCGCGCGAGTCGGTGAGGATCGAATACACCAGCTTGCGCAACTGCTCGCGCGGCGCGAACAACGGAATGACGTTGTCGTAGCTCTTGCTCATCTTGCGACCGTCCAGGCCGGGGAGCGTGGCCACGTGCTCCTCGATCGCCGCCTCGGGCAAGGTGAAGCGGGCAGCGTCGTACAGGTGGTTGAAGCGTTGCGCGAAATCGCGCGCCATCTCGATGTGCTGCACCTGGTCACGCCCGACCGGCACGACGTCCGCGTCGAACAGCAGGATGTCGGCCGCCATCAGCACCGGGTACATGAAGAGCCC
>CAMPJU010000184.1 GCA_946886995.1 uncultured Lysobacteraceae bacterium | reverse complement strand
TGCCGTCGCAGGTGCGCATCGTCGAAGTCGGCCCGCGCGACGGGCTGCAGAACGAGTCCGCCACCATCGCCACCGCGGACAAGATCGCCCTGGTCGACCGGCTGTCTGCCACGGGCCTGCGCACGATCGAGGCCACCAGTTTCGTCAGCCCGAAATGGGTGCCGCAACTCGCCGACGCCGCCGAGGTGTTCGCGGGCATCGCGCGCCGGCCCGGCATCCGCTATCCGGTGCTGGTCCCGAACGAGCAGGGCTATGCGCGCGCCCGCGCGGCGGGTGCGGAGGACGTCGCGGTGTTCACCGCCGCCTCCGAAGCGTTCAACCGCAGGAACATCAACGCATCGATCGACGAGTCGCTGGCCCGCTTCGCACCGGTGCTGGAGCGCGCGCGCGCCGACGGCGTCCCGGTGCGCGGCTACGTCTCCACCGTGCTCGGCTGTCCGTACCAGGGCGAGGTTCCGCTCGCGGACGTGGTGCGGGTGGCGCACGCGCTGCACGAAATGGGCTGTTACGAGATCTCGCTGGGCGACACCATCGGCGTCGGTACGCCCGGCAAGGCGCGCGCGATGGTGCGCGCGGTGGCCACGGAAGTGCCGGTCGCCGCCCTGGCGGTGCACTTCCACGACACCTGGGGCCAGGCCCTCGCCAACGTGCTCGCCTGCCTGGAGCAGGGCGTGGCGGTGGTCGACGCGGCGGTCTCCGGCACCGGCGGCTGCCCGTATGCGAAGGGCGCCAGCGGCAATGTCGCCACCGAGGACGTGGTGTACATGCTGCACGGCCTGGGCATCGAGACCGGCGTGGACCTCGAAGCGCTGGCCGACACCGGCCGCTGGCTGGCATCCCTGCTGGGACGCGAAACCGGCAGCAAGGTCGCAAGGGCGCTGGCGGCCGCGTGACCGCACCGCGCCAAGGCACCACCCTGCCCCCGCCGGCGGCGGAGAGCGGGGAGGTGCTGGCGCCATTCGACCGCGCCCTGTTCGACGCCGTGCCGGACCCGGTCACGGTGCTGGACTGGAACGGCAACGTGCTGGCGGTCAACAAGGCCGGCGTCCGCGCCTACCAGCGTCCGATCGCCGAGATCATCGGCCAGCCGATCGAGGTGCTGAACCCGGACCTGCCCCGCGACCACCTGGCACCGGTGTGGGAATGCCTGGACCGCGGCGAGACCTACGTGGTCGAAGTCACCAACATGCGCGCCGACGGCACGCGCTTCCCGGTGGAGGTGCATTCGGCGGGCTTCCTGCACGACGGGCGCAAGGCGATCGTGGCCGTGGCGCGCGACATGAGCGGCCGGCGCGACGCCGAGCTGCGCTATCGCGAGCTGATGGAGACGATCGACAAGGGCATCCTGGTGCGCGACCGGTCCGGCAGGATCATCCACGCCAACGCCGCCGCGATGCGGATGTTCGGGATCGCGCCGGGACAGCGTGCGGACCGCGTGCTGGACGATGCCCACTGGCTGGTGGTCGACGAGCACGGCCGCGAGACGCCTCGCGAGCAGTACCCCGCCTCGCTCGCGTTGCGGACCGGGCAACCGTTCGCCAGCGCGGTGCTCGGCTTCTTCAACCGCGAGCGCCGCTCGCTGACCTGGCTGTCGGTGACGGCGGTGCCGCAGTTCGCGCCGGGCACGCGCGAGGTGGACCAGGTCCTGACCCTGTTCTCCGACGTCACCGCGCTCAAGCGCGACAGCACGCTGTTCGACCGGGTGCAGGCACTGGCCCACGTGGGCGGCTGGCAGTGGGACGCCAGCCATGACCGCGCGTTCCTGACCGGCGAAGCGCAGCGGGTGCTCGGATTGGCGCGCCCACCTTCGACGCTTGCCGACGTGCTCGCCGGCCTGCGTCCGCCGGACCGGGAGCGGCTGCGCACCGCCGTGCAGGACACGATGCGCGGCGGCAAGGCGTTCGACCTGGAACTGATGACCGGCGCGGCCGGCACCGAAGCCACGTGGGTGCGGATGATCGGCGAGCTGGAGGCCGGCGACCCGACCGGCGCGCGGCTGCACGGCACCGTGCAGGACATCACCCTGCGCAAGCACACGGAGGAGTCGTTGCGCGTCCAGGCCCGGACCGATCCGCTGACCGGCCTGCTCAACCGCGACGCGGTGCTCGGCGAGCTTGAGGCGATGCTCGCGCGCGGCGCACGCGGCGCGGCCGTGCTCTACATCGACCTGGACCGCTTCAAGATCGTCAACGACGTGCTGGGCCACGCCGCGGGCGACCGCGTGCTGGTGTCCGCCGCGCGGCGCCTGCAGCGCGCGGTCGGCACGGAGGGACGCATCGCCCGCTTCGGCGGCGACGAGTTCATGGTGGTGTGCGATGCGGGCGAGGATCCGGAGCGTCCGCAGCGCCTGGCCCGCGGCATCCTCGACGCGTTCGGCGTGAGCTTCCGGATGGATGGCGAGGAGTTCAGCATCACCGCCAGCATCGGCATCGCCCGCGCCCCGCTCGACGGGCGCATGCCGCAGCAGCTGATCCAGAACGCCGACCTGGCGATGTACGAAAGCAAGCGGCGCGCGCGCAACGGCTGGCAGGCGTTCTCCGCCGAGATGGCCGAACAGCAGCTGCAGCGGCTGCAGCTGGAGACCCAGTTGCGGCGCGCGGTGGAGAACGAGGAATTCCACCTCGTCTACCAGCCCCAGGTGGACCTCGGCACCGGCCGGGTGCTGGGCGCCGAGGCACTGATCCGGTGGCGCAACGATGCACTCGGCGAGATGCAGCCGGACCGGTTCATCGCCCACGCGGAGACCACCGGCGACATCGTCGGGATCGGCAGCTGGGTGCTGCACGAGGCCTGTGCGCAGCTGCGCCGCTGGCGTGACCGGGGCGTGCCGATCGAGCGCATCTCGGTGAATGTCTCCTACCGGCAGTTCGGCGGCGACGCGCTGGTGCGCCACGTGCGCCAGGCACTCGACGACGCCGGCCTGCCCGGCGAAGCGCTGGAACTGGAGGTGACCGAGCGGGTGCTGATCGAGGAGGCGCCCGACACGCTGCAGACCTTCGCGGCGCTGCGCGAACTCGGGGTGATGCTGGTGATCGACGATTTCGGCGAGGGCTACAGCGCGCTGAACTACCTGCGGCGGCTGCCGATCCAGGGCCTGAAGATCAGCCAGCAGTTCCTGCAGGGCGTCCCCGGCAATGCCTCGGACGTGGCGATCTGCGAGGCGGTCGCCGGCATCGCCCGCGGCCTGCGGCTGAACCTCGTGGCCGAGGGCGTGGAGAACGAGGCGCAGCGGCAGTTCCTGCTGCAGCTGGGCGTCCCCGTCGGCCAGGGCTTCCTGTTCGCGCGCGGACTGTCGCCCGACGACCTGGCCGAGCACTGCCTGCGCGCCTGAAGTGGCATAAAATTGCGGGTTCCACGCTTTCCGGGAACCCCCCATGCAGCTCAAGGACACCCGCGCCATCGTCACCGGTGGCGTCTCCGGCCTCGGCCTGGCCGTCGCCCGCCACCTGGTGGCCAACGGCGGCAAGGTCGCCCTGTTCGACGTCAACGAGGACAAGGGGAGCGAGGCGGTCGCCGCGCTCGGCGACGCGAACGCGCGCTTCTGGCACACCGACGTCACCGACGAAGCCTTGGTCGAGGCGAACGTCGCCGCGGCGAAGGACTTCCTCGGCGGGCTGAACGTCGCCGTCAACTGCGCCGGCATCCTCGGCGCGGGCCGCGTGCTCGGCCGCCGGGCGCCGATGCCGCTGGCGCAGTTCCGCACCACGGTGATGGTCAACC
>CAMPJU010000183.1 GCA_946886995.1 uncultured Lysobacteraceae bacterium | reverse complement strand
CCTGCGGCCCGAGCACGTGGCTGGAGCCCCAGAAGTCGATGCCCGGCCCGCCGATCGGCGAGGGCTCGTGGCCCACCCGGTTGCAGGACAGCACCGGCAGGCCGTTGGCCACCGCATGGCCGCGGTGGCTGAGGATCCAGGCCTCGCGCTGCCGGTCCTTCTCGGCCTGGTCGTCGCGCGGGTCCCAGCCGATGGCCGTGGGGTAGAGCAGCAGTTCGGCCCCGGCCAGCGCCATCAGCCGCGCACCTTCCGGATACCACTGGTCCCAGCACACCAGCACGCCGAGCCGCCCGACCGAGGTGTCGACCGGATGGAATCCCAGGTCGCCAGGCGTGAAGTAGAACTTCTCGTTGAAGCCCGGGTCGTCCGGGATGTGCATCTTCCGGTACTTGCCGGCGAGCGTGCCGTCGCGCTCCAGGACCACCGCGGTGTTGTGGTACAGGCCGGGCCCGCGACGTTCGAACAGCGAGGCCACCAGGACCACGCCGTGCTGTTTCGCCAACGCGCCCAGGCGGGTCGTGCTCGGGCCGGGGATCGCCTCGGCCTGGTCGAACTCGCAGGTGTCCTGGTGCTGGCAGAAATACGGCCCGTTGTGCAGTTCCTGCAGCAGCACGAGCCGCGCGCCGGATGCGGCGGCCTCGGCCACGCGCGCTTCGATGTTGGCCAGGTTCGCCTCGGTGTCGCCGCGGTTGCGGTCCTGGACCAGGGCGACGGGCAGGGTGGTGGTCTTCATGGGCGTCGGTTCAGGCGTCGGGTGCGGGTGGCTGCGGCGCGAGCACGCCGGCGGGGAGCTGCATGGTCAGGCAGTGGAGGCTGCCGTTCTGCCAGATCAGCGGGCGGCAGGGCACCGGGACGATCTCCCGGTCGGGGAAGGCTTCGGCCAGCACGCGCCCGGCCGCGGCATCCGCGGGGTCTTCGTAGGCGGGCATCAGCACGGCGCCATCCAGGATGAGGAAGTTGGCGTAACTCGCTGCCAGCCTTCGGTTTTCGTCCACGATCGGGCGTGGCCAGGGCAGCGGGAACAGGCGGTAGCGCGCGCCGTCGGCGGTCCGCAGGGCGGCGAGTTCGCCGGCCATCGCCTGCAACTCGGCGTAATGGCTGTCGGCAGGGTCGTCGCAGGCCTGGAACACGATCGCGTCGGTCGCGGCGAAGCGGGCCAGCGTGTCGATGTGCGCGTCCGTGTCGTCGCCTTCGAGGTAGCCATGGTGGAGCCAGAGGACGCGATCCTGCCGGAGCCATTCCGCCAGCCGCCGGGACAGGGCTTCGCGCGTCTCGCCCGGGTGGCGTTCGTGCAGGCACCGCCAGGTGGTCAGCAGCGTGCCCGCGCCGTCGGTCTCGATGGCCCCGCCCTCGAGTGCAAAATCAATGGTTTGCGAGGTGTTCTTCGAGAAGGTGCCGGCTGCGCGCAGGGCCTGCACCAGCTGGTCGTCGCGCGACGCCTCGAACTTGCCGCCCCAGCCGGTGAACCGGAAGTCGAGCAGGCAGGGCGTGCCGGGCATGCCCGCCGGACGGCCGCTCGACGGGACCAGCGTCACCGGTCCGGAGTCACGCAGCCAGGTGTCGTCGTAGGCGGCCTGCACGAACCGCACGCGCTCCATCGGCACGCGGGCCGACGCCAGCCGCGCCCGCGCGTATGCCTCCAGGTCGTCGTCGGCAACGCACACGACCGCCGGCTCGAAGCGGGTGATCGCCGATACCAGCGCGACATACGTGTCCTCGACTTCGCCGAGGCGCTCGGCCCAGTCGGTTCCGGCGTGCGGCCAGGCCAGCAGGATCGCGGATTGCGGTTCCCACTCGGCCGGGAACCGCAGGCCGTGCGGGTGCGACGCTTCGCCCACCGGTCAGCGCACCGGCGGCAGCGGACCGGTTTCGCCGGCGCTGGCGCGGTTGGACACGGCGTCGATCACCACGTCGCGCTCGAAGTAGACGGTGAACGCCGGGTAGGTCCAGCGATGGATGACCGGCCATTGCGCCTTCTGTCCACCGCGGGGGTCCAGGCGCGCGGACGGCTCGCCGAAGCGGGCCTGGACCTGGGCCATGCTCAGCCCGCGGCTGGGCAGGGCGGCTTCCGGCTCGGCCTGCACGCGCTCTACCAGGAGCGTCTCCGCGCCGGCAACCCCGGCGATCCCCAACAGCAGCGGCAGTGCCGCGCGAGCGATGTGGCGATGCATGGCGACGCTCCTTCCCGGGACAGTGTTTGACGCGTGGATTGTACGTACGGCACGCGAAGCCGCCGTGGCCGGCGTCACGGCCCTGGAACGAAGAAGGCCGCCCTGGGGCGGCCTTCTGTCCTGCGGTGCCGCCGGAGCGGCGCCCGGCTTCAGCGCTGGCGCGCCTTGAAGCGGGGGTTGGACTTGCAGATCACGAAGACCTTGCCGCGGCGGCGCACGACCTTGCAGTCGCGGTGGCGGGCCTTCGCCGACTTCAGGGAGGACAGGACCTTCATGACAGACCTCGAAAAAATGGGAGAAAAACGCGAAGCCGCACATTCTAGCCCGCAATCCGCCGGCGGATCAAGCGCTTGGGGCATAATGACGCGATGGATCACGACGCCGTCCCCCGACCCGATCCGTCCGCCCCGGTGCTGACGATCGACGGTCCCTCCGGTTCCGGCAAGGGCACCATCAGCCGCCTGGTCGCCGGCCACCTGGGCTGGCACTACCTGGATTCCGGCGCGCTCTACCGCGCGGTGGGCGTCGCCGCGGGCTGGAACGACCTGGACCTGTCCGACGCCTCGGCCCTGGTGCGCTGCACCTTCGATACCCGCATCGCGTTCCGTGCCGCCTCCGGCGGCGAACCCCGGGTGATCGTGAACGGCTCCGACGCCACCGACGAGTTGCGGACCGAGACGGCCGGCGCGGCCGCCTCGGCCATCGCGGCGATCCCCGAGGTCCGCTCGGCGCTGACCGACCGCCAGCGCGCCTTCCGGCAGCAGCCGGGCCTGGTGGCCGACGGGCGGGACATGGGGACCGTGATCTTCCCCGACGCCGCCACCAAGGTGTTCCTCACCGCCAGTGCCTCCGAAAGGGCCGAAAGGCGCTATAAGCAGTTGAAGGACAAGGGGGTTTCCGTTACATTGGACGGTCTGCTGCGAGAGATCCTCGCCCGTGACGCCCGCGATGCCAGTCGTGCGGTGGCGCCCTTGCGACCGGCCGACGACGCCGTCCGCATCGACACCACCGGCCTGTCCATCGACGACGTGGTCGCGCGCGTGCTCGCAACGCAGCAGGGATAGCCCCGCCGGCGCGCCACGCACCGGCGGCCACCAACCACAGCACTCACGGCAACGTGCAATCCCGCACAGCCGACAACGGGTGGACCGCGCCAGCGTGCACGGTCTTGTCATCAACAGAGAATCATCAATGACTGAATCATTTGCCGAACTGTTCGAACAGAGCGAGGCCAGGCTGGCCAAGCTGAAGCCGGGCGCCATCGTCACCGGTACCGTCGTCGACGTGCGCGCCGACGTGGTCGTGATCAACGCCGGCCTCAAGTCCGAGGGCATCGTGCCCATCGAACAGTTCCGGAACGACGACGGCGAGATCGACGTCGGCATCGGCGACGAGGTGAAGGTTGCCCTCGACGCCCTGGAAAACGGCTTCGGCGAGACCGTGCTGTCGCGCGAGAAGGCCAAGCGCGCCATGGTCTGGGACGAGCTCGAGCAGGCGCTCGAAGGCAACGAGACCATCACCGGCCGCATCAGCGGCAAGGTCAAGGGCGGCTTCACCGTCG
>CAMPJU010000182.1 GCA_946886995.1 uncultured Lysobacteraceae bacterium | reverse complement strand
ACGACGCGGTGATCGCCAACCAGCGCGCGATCGAGGCCGACGACGCCTACCTCGCCATCTGCCGCGGCAACACCCAGGGCGTGTACCCGCTGGGCTACGTCCCGCACAACCATCATTTCCTGTGGTTCGCCTCAAGCATGGAAGGCGGCAGCGCGGTGGCCCGCGAGGCCGCGCGCACCACCGCCGAGCGCACCGACCTGCAGGACCTCATGCGCCAGGACGGCTTCGCCGGGCTGCAGCACTACTGGCTGACGCCCTGGTTCGAACGCGTGCGCTTCGGACGCTGGGACGAGATCGCGAGCACGCCCAACCCGGCGCCCGACCTCCCCTACATCACCGCCATCTGGCACTACGCCCAGGCGATGGCGGACGTGCGCCGGCAGCGCCTGGACGACGCGCAGCTGCACCTGGACGCGCTGCGGCCACTCGCGGCCGATCCGATGATGGAACGACTGACCGTCTGGGACCGCTATCCGCTGGCGTATGCCGCGCGCATCGCGGAACGCACCGTGACCGCGGAACTGGCCGCCGCGCGCGGCCAGCACGACGCCGCGATCGCGGCCCTGGCCGAGGCCGTCGTGATCGAGGACGGCATCCCCTACGACGAACCGCCGGGCTGGCATGCGCCGGTACGGCATACGCTCGGCGCCATGCTGCTCGACGCCGGCCGCCCCGCCGATGCCGAACGCGTCTATCGCGACGAACTGGCGCGCAATCCCGGCAACGGCTGGTCGCTGTTCGGCCTGGCGCAGAGCCTGCGTGCGCAGGGCAAGGACGCCGAGGCAAGCGCCGCGCAGGCGGAGTTCACCGCGGCGTGGCGCAACGCGGACGTGGACCTGGTGGCGTCGCGGATGTAGCGCGGGCTGGCCGGCGCTACGCCTTCAGTCCCGGCGCCTTGCCGGCCTGGCGGATCCAGTCGCGCAACTCCGGCGTGTCCGCCTCCTCGACGCTGGCGAGCTTCACGTAGCGCGAGCCTTCGCCAAGCGGCGGGGGCGGGTCGAACTTCGCCCCGGCGTGGAAGACCACGTTGACCGACACGTGGTACGGGACGACCTCGATGATCCAGCCCTGTTCGGGAAGACCGTAGTACGCCCGGCTCCACTTCACTGCGTACTGCAGCCCGGAGTGGCTTTTGCGGATCAGCTTGTCCACCTGCTCCACGATCGGCCTGACGCCCGGCATGACGCCTTTCATCCATTCCTGGATGACGGCATGGCCGTCCGCCGGTTCGGGGGGCTTGCGATTGTTTTTCGGGGCGGGCTTCTTGGGCATCCGGCATCTCCCATCGAACTTGCGAGGCTGGAACACATGATCGCCCAACGCCTGTCATGCTGGACAGCTCCAGGTAGCCGCGGAGATCCAGCCGAGCCATGGCCGTGACGACCCTCGCCAGTGTTGAAACTCCCGCAGCCCTCGTCGACGTCCCCCGCATGCAGGCCAACATCACCCGCATGCAGTCCCGCATGGACGCACTCGGCGTCAAGCTTCGCCCCCACGTCAAGACCAGCAAGTGCCTCCAGGTCGTGCAACGCCAGCTCGAAGCCGGTGCGCGGGGCATCACGGTGTCCACGCTGAAGGAAGCCGAGGAATTCTTCGCCGCCGGATTCGACGACATCCTCTACGCGGTGGGCATCGCCCCGGCCAAGTTGCCCCGGGCGCTGGCGCTGCGGCGCAAGGGTTGCGACCTGAAGCTGATCACCGACAGCGTCGCCGGCGCGGAGGCGATCGCCGCGTTCGGCCGGGCGCAGGGCGAGGTGTTCGAAGCGTGGATCGAGATCGACGTGGACGGCAACCGGTCCGGCATCCCGCCCGAAGACGAGGCACTGCTCGCAGTCGGCCGCGCGCTGCACGACGGCGGCGTGCGCCTGGGCGGCGTCATGGCGCATGCCGGCGGCAGCTATGCGCACGACACGCCCGAGGCGCTGCACGCGGCCGCGGAACAGGAGCGCGCCGGCACCGTCCGCGCCGCCGAACGCCTGCGCCAGGCGGGCCTGCCCTGCCCCGTGGTCAGCGTGGGCTCGACGCCCACCGCGCTGTCGGCGCAATCGCTCGCCGGCGTGACCGAGGTGCGCGCGGGCGTCTACGTGTTCTTCGACCTGGTGATGCACAACATCGGCGTGTGCACGCTTGGCGAGATCGCGCTCTCGGTGCTCACCGAGGTGATCGGGCACCAGGAGGAGAAGGGCTGGGCGATCTGCGATGCCGGCTGGATGGCGATGAGCCGCGACCGCGGCACGCAGCGCCAGCGGCGCGACTTCGGTTACGGCCAGGTCTGCACGGCAGACGGCACGCCCATCCCGGGGTACATCGTCGACAGCACCAACCAGGAGCATGGCGTCGTCGCCCGCGTCGACGGCATCGACACCGCCATCGCCGGGCGCTTTCCGGTGGGCACCCGGCTGCGCATCCTGTCCAACCACGCATGCGCGACGGCCGCGCAATTCCCCGAATACCAGGCCGTCCTGCGCGGCGGCGCCGTCGAGACCTGGGCGCGCTTCCAGGGTTGGTGACGGGTCCAACGACTTCCGGTGGCGTCGTCAGCGCTCGCCCGCACGCAGTCGTTCGATCGTCCGTTCCAGTTCCTCGGGACCCACCGGCTTGACCAGGTAGGCATCGAACCCGGCTTGTCGCGCGCGCGTCCGGTCGGCCGGCTGGCCGAAACCGGTCAACGCGATCAATGACGGCGCGCGCTCGCCCATGGTCTCGCGAAGGCGGCGGGCCAGCGTCATGCCGTCCATCTCCGGCATGCCCAGGTCCAGCACCGCGATGTCGGGGCCGAACGACGGCGCCTGTTCCAGCGCTTCGGCGCCACTGCCCAGTTCGAGCACCTCGCAGCCACCCAGCCGGAGCATCCATCCCAGCGTGATGCGCGCATCTTCGTTGTCATCCACCACCATCACGCGCAGGTCGGCCATCGCCGGCTGCTCCGCCGTGGCGGGTGCATCCGGCCTGCGATCGCCTGCCAGCAGCGGCAGTTCGACCTGGAAACTGCTGCCGTGGCCGCGGCCCTCGCTTTCGGCCCACACCCGGCCGCCGTGGTGTTCCACCAGGTTGCGCACGATGGCCAGCCCCAGGCCCAGGCCACCTGCGAACGCCCCTGCGCGTCCGCCCTGCTCGAACATCTCGAACACCTGGACCAGCTGCGGCCCCTCGAGACCGATGCCGTGGTCCTGCACCGTGACCAGCGCCTTGCCATCCGGCGCGGCACGGGCATGCACCCGGATCTCGCCGTCCGCGTCGCTGTACTTGGCCGCATTGTCGAGCAGGTTGGAGAACACCTGGACCAGCCGCGACCGGTCGCCGGATACCCACAGCCCGCTCTCCGGAACGTCCCACGCCAGCGGCTGGCGCCGGCTGGCCCATTCGGGCGCCGACTCGCGCGCCAGTTGCAGCACCTCCGCCAGGTCCACCGGCCCGACGTCCAGCGTCAGCTTGCCGCGGGCGATGCGCGAGACGTCCAGCAGATCGTCCATCAGCCGCTTCATGTGGTGCACCTGGCGCTCCACCACGTCCAGCTCCGGCCGCCAGGCATCGCGCATGCGCAGCACCTCCAGCGTCATGACGATGGGCGCCAGCGGGTTGCGCAACTCGTGTCCCAGCATCGCCAGGAACTCGTCCTTGGCGCGCGCGGCCTCGGTGGCGCGGCGCGCCTCCTCGCCCAGCTTGCGGACGGTTTCATCCAGCTTCAGGCGGGTTTCGTCCAGCACGCGGGCCTGCGAGGCGTGCTGGCGCATCT
>CAMPJU010000181.1 GCA_946886995.1 uncultured Lysobacteraceae bacterium | reverse complement strand
CCCCCCGCACCGCACTCGTCATCGTGGACATGGTGAATCCACTGGACTTCCCGGGTGCCGGTTCGCTGCTGCGCCAGGCATTGCCGGCCGCCCGCAGGATCGCACGCCTTCGCGACCGCCTCCGGCCGCGCGGGGTGCCCGCGATCTTCGTCAACGACAACTTCACCCACTGGCGGGAGGACTTCGGCCAGCTGGTGGCGATCTGCAGCCAGCCCACGTCGCGGGGAGCCCCGCTGGTCGAGGCCCTGCCCCCCGGCCCGGACGACTACAACCTGCTGAAGCCGCAGCACTCGGCGTTCTACAACACGCCCCTGGAGGTGCTGCTCGGCCAGCTGGGGATCGGGCGGGTCGTCCTCGCGGGTGTCAGCACCGACCAGTGCATCCTGGCCAGCGCGATCGACGGGCGAATGCGCGAACTGGACGTCGTGGTGGCGAGCGACGGCACCGCGTCGATCACCGCCGCGCGGCATCGGAATGCCCTGGCGGTGCTTCAGGAAATGGACGTCAAGGTCATGCGCTGCGCGTCGATCCGCGCCTGACTCCGCGACTCAGTGGGCGCGGTGCCGCACGACGCGCCAGGCGTACCACGCAACGACGGCGACCAGGGTCGCCTTGGCCGCGGGGTCGACGAAGTCCCCTACCTGCGCGAATCGCGAACCCAGCGAGTACCCCAGCCCGACCAGCAGCCCGGTCCACAACGCGCTGCCGAGCAGCGTGCATGCGACGAACACGGCCAGCGACATCCTGTTGATGCCAGCCGGAAGCGAGATCAGCGAACGCAGCCCCGGCACCAGGCGGCAAACGAACACCGCCCACGCGCCATGCCGCGAGAACCAGTCGGATGCCCGGTCGACTTCGCGCGGCGACAGCGTGAGCCAGCGTCCGTGGCGGTCCGCGAAGTCCTTCAGCCGCTCCTCGCCGACCTTTCGCCCGACCGCATAGAGGACCAGTGCGCCGACGGTCGACCCCAGCGTCCCCGCCGCGACGGCCGCGACCATGCCGATTTCCCCCCGCGTTGCGAGATACCCGGCCAGCGGCATGATGAATTCCGACGGGATCGGCGGGAATACGGTCTCCACCAGCGTCAGCAGGAACACGCCGACGACGCCGGTCCGCAGCAGCAATGCGGAGATCCAGTCGCCCACGCCGTCAGGGCGGATCGACCAGCGGGAGCGTGATCATGAACTCGGCACCCTTGCCGGGCTCGCCGGTGCTGAAGGCACTGACCTGGCCGCCGTGCTGGCCGACCATCTGGTAGACCAGGCTCAGGCCGATGCCCAGGCCGCCGTGTTCGCGCGTGGCATGGTCGTCGTCACCCTGCGCGAACAGCTTGAAGACGTGCCGGAGCTTGTCCCGCGGGATGCCCGGCCCGTTGTCCGCGACCAGCAATTCCGCGTTGTCGCCGGAACGTCGCAGCTTCACGCGGATCGAGCCGCCGTCCGGCGCGAACTTCGCGGCGTTCTGCAGGAGGTTCGCCAGTACCTGGACCAGGCGCACGCGGTCGCCGAGCACCCACAGCGGCCCGGGATCGATGTCCTGCCGCAACGTGTGGCGGTGACGGTCCATTTCGGGCACCACGGCCTCCACTGCGCCTTCCACCACGTCCTGCAACCGCACGGGGACGCGCTCCAGCCGGATCTTCCCGCTGACGATCCGACCGACGTCCAACAGGTCGTCGACCAGGCGCTTCAGGTGCCCGACCTGGCGGGTCAGCACCTCGCGCACGCGACGGATCCGCGGGCTCTGCGATTCCTCCAGCTCCATTACCGACACCACGTTGGCGATCGACGACAGCGGGTTGCGCAGCTCGTGGCCGAGTACCGCGAGGAAGCGGGTGAGCTTGCGACCCTCGTCCTCCAGTGCGTCGATCCGGCGTTGCTGGGTGAGGTCGCGCGTGACCTTGGAGAAGCCGAGATGGCGGCCATCGGCGTCATGCAGTGCGGTGATCACCACGTTGGCCCAGAACCGGCTGCCGTCCTTGCGCACCCGCCAGCCCTCGTCCTCGAAGCGACCGTCGCGCAGGGCGAGTTCGAGTTCCCGCGCGGGCCAGGCGCGGTCGATGTCCGCCTGCGTGTAGAACACCGAGAAGTGCCGGCCGAGGATCTCCTCGGCCAGGTAACCCTTGTTGACCTGTGCGCCCAGGTTCCAGGTGGCCACGTGGCCGCCGGGATCGAGCATGAAGATCGCGTAGTCGCGCACCCCCTCGACGATCAGGCGGAACCGTTCGTCGCTCTGGCGCAGCAGTTCCTCGTGCTCACGGCGCTCGGTGAGGTCGCGGGTGACCTTGGCGTAGCCGCGCAGCCCGCCGTCGTCGTCGAACAGGGCCGTGATGATCACGCTCGCCCAGAACCGGCTGCCGTCCTTGCGGATGCGCCAGCCCTCGTCCTCGATGCGGCCGTGCTGGCGCGCGAGCACCAGTTCCTGCTCGGGCCAGCCCTCGTCGACCCGGTCCTGCGGATAGAAGACCGAGAAATGCTGGCCGACGATCTCGTCGGCGGTATAGCCCTTGGCCTGCTCCGCGCCCCGGTTCCAGCTGGCGACGCGGCCGTCGGCGTCGAGCATGAAGATCGCATAGTCCCCGACCGCCTCGACCATCCGGCGGTAGTCGGCATCGGTGACAGGCTGGACAGGCGGAAGCGATTCGCGGATGGCGGACATGATGCTCTTGGAGACCCCAGGCGCCCGAAGTTACCGCACTCCCCGTGCATGCACCTGCAACCGGGCTCCGGCGAGCCGCTCCAGGTTTGCCGGACGGGACCTGAACGGGAGGGGCAAGCGTCTACGCCGGGTTGACGGAACCTCGCGTGAAATGGGGCCAACAAGGCGCCTGACTGCGCCAAAGGGGACATCCGGATGGGCGCGGACAAGCAGGGCGGCGACCTCGTCGCCACGGGAATCGACGGCCTGGACGCCATCCTCGGCGGCGGCCTCACCAGCGAACGCGTGTACCTCATCGAGGGCGTGCCGGGCTCCGGCAAGACGACCATCGCCATGCAGTTCCTGATGGAAGGCGCGCGCCTCGGCGAGAAAGTCCTCTACATCACCCTGTCCGAGACCGAGGCCGAGTTGCGCGCGGTGGCCGACTCGCATGGCTGGTCGCTGGAGGGCGTGCACATCCACGAGATCGCGCCGGGCGGCGACCAGCTCGACCCCGACAGCCAGTACACGATGTTCCACCCCTCCGAAGTGGAACTGGGCTCGACCACGCGCGACATCCTGGCCGAGGTCGAGCGCCTGCGCCCGGACCGCGTGGTCTTCGACTCGCTGGCGGAGGTGCGCCTGCTCGCCGGCGCGGTGCTCCGTTTCCGGCGGCAGGTGCTGGCCCTGAAGCAGTACTTCAACGGCCGGAAGGCGACCGTGCTGCTGATCGACGAGAGCCATGCCGGCGAGCATGCGCTGCACGTGCACACCATCGTCCATGGCGTGATCTCGCTGGACCAGCTGCGGCCGGAGTACGGCGGCGACCGACGGCGCCTCAGGATCACGAAGCTCCGCGGCAGGCGCTACCGCGGCGGTTTCCATGACTACGAGATCGAGACCGGCGGCGTCCGCGTCTTCCCCCGGCTGGTGGCGTCCGAGCACAGGCGCGAACTGGAGGCCACCGTGGCGACCAGCGGCTCGCCGGAACTGGATTCACTGCTTGGCGGCGGGCTGGATCGCGGCACGAGCACCCTGCTGATCGGCGCGGCCGGCACCGGCAAGTCGTCGCTGGCCATGCATTTCGCGATGGCGGCGGCGGAACGCGGTGAACACTCCTCGATGTTCATCTTCGACGAGAGCATCCGCTCGCTCGTCATC
>CAMPJU010000180.1 GCA_946886995.1 uncultured Lysobacteraceae bacterium | reverse complement strand
TCAGCCCTTGAAGTAGGGCCCCTTCGACACGTGCCGGTGCGCCGGCACGTGCCAGCGCCACGGTTGCTCGGCGGCGTGGCGGATGCCGATGCGCGGCGTCGCCACCGGCTCGTCCGGCGGCGGCGTCCCGTCGTCGAGGATCACGATGCCCTGGTCGCCTTCCACGAGGTCGGCGCCGTCGTGGCGACGGTCGATGCCCAGGGACTGGGTGAGCTTGCCGGGTCCACTGCACAGGTCGCTGTCGCGTTTCGCGCGCGGCCGCGCCTCGCGCATGCGGTCGATCCCCGCCACCGGTTCCAGCGCACGGATCAGCACGCCGACGCCTTCGCCGATTTCGCCGCAGATGGCGTTGCAGCAGTAGTGCATGCCATAGGTGAAGTAGACATACAGGTGCCCGGCCGGCCCGAACATCACCGCATTGCGGTCGGTCCGCCCGCGGAAACTGTGCGCGGCCGGATCCTCGGCCCCGCAGTAGGCCTCGGTCTCCACGATGCGCCCCGCGCGGCCGTCGCCGACGACCAGGAGCTTGTTGAGCAGCGCGGGTGCCACGACCCGCGGGTCGCGCGCATAGAACGCACGCGGCAGCACCCGCGCTTTCGTCATCCTGGCCATGCGGTCTAGGAGAAGGCCATCGTCGTCATCAGCGCGTTCTCGGCCTGGCGCGTATCCAGGCGCGTGTGCTGGACGACGATCGGCACGTCGGATTCGATCACGCTGGCATACGGCGTGTCGCGCGGGACCGGCTCCGGATCCTCCAGTGCATTGAAGCGCAGGTGCTTCGTGCGCCGCGGCGGCACTTCGACGGCATAGGGGCCGACCGGTTCGCGATCCTCGTAGTACAGCGTCAGCCGCACGTTCGCCACGGCGTCCCCGGCGTTGAGGATGCAGCAGGTCTCGTGGCTCTCGAACTCCGGCCCTTCGCCGGTGCTGGTGCCGGGGATGTAGCCCTCGGCGATCGCCCAGCGCTTCTTGCCGATCGCGTCCATGGCGCCGGTGTAGCAGCCGCGATGCCTACGCCGCGTCACGGCGCGGCGCGCGGCGCCTTCACGCATCGGCGACCGCGGAACGGGATCGTGTCGGCTGAGATGACCATCGCCTTGCCCGTCCTCGGTTACCACGCGTCGCACGAACAGTTCGCCCCGGGCGCGCTGCTGGACCTCGCCGGCCGCGCGACGCAGGCCGGGTTCGACGCGGTCATGTGTTCGGACCACTTCCATCCCTGGAGCGAAGCGCAGGGCGAGAGCGGCCACGCCTGGTCCTGGCTCGGCGCTTCGATGGCGCGCAACGACGTGCCGCATGGCGTGGTGACCTCGCCGGCGGGCCGCCAGCATCCCGCGGTGGTCGCGCAGGCCGCCGCCACGCTGTCGTCGCTGTTCCCGGACCGGTTCTGGATGGCGGTCGGCAGCGGCGAGGCCCTGAACGAATCGATCACCGGCGAGGACTGGCCGCCGAAGGCCGTGCGCGACTCGCGGCTGCGCGAGTCGGCGGAAGTGATGCGCGCGCTGTGGCGCGGCGAGGAGGTCGACCACCGCGGCACCGTGACCGTGCGCCATGCCCGGCTCTACAGCCGGCCGCCGAAGCCTCCGCTGATGCTGGTGGCGGCGCTGACGCCGGAAACCGCGCGCTGGGGCGCGCAGTGGGCCGACGGGCTGATCACGCAGAGCACGGAGCCGGAGCGGCAGCGCGCCATTGCCGAGGCGTTCCGCCAGGGCGGGGGCGAAGGCAAGCCGATGGTGCTGCAGGTCAAGCTGTCGTGGCATGCCGACGAAGCCGAGGCGATGCGCGGCGCGATGGAACAGTGGCGCACCAACGTGCTGCCGCCGGCCGCGGCCGCGAACGTCCAGACCCCGGCCGACTGCGAAGCGCTGGCGCGCGATGTCGACGAGTCGGCGGTGCGCCAGGCCGTGCGCGTGTCGGCCGACCTCGAGCAGCACGCCGAATGGCTGCGCAACGACCTGTGCATGGGGTTCGATGCGCTCTACCTGCACAACGTCAATCGCCACCAGGCCGGCTTCATCGACGCGTTCGCGCGGGACGTGCTGCCGACGGTCCGCGCCGCGCGGCAGCCGCTGTCAGCCGGTGCAGCGCAGCCAGCGGTATCCATGCGGGCCCAGTGACAGGGCAGGCAGCGCGGGGGCCGGGTAGGGCTGGTCGCACAACACGTCGATGACGCAGCCGGGCACGTCCTCCGTCACCTCGAAGTCGACCGGTTCCGCCGACAGGTTGGCGAACGTGAGCAGGCAGCCGCCTTCGACGTCGTCGTAGCGCAGCGCGAACACCCGCGCGTCGTCCACCTCGGCCTCGCGGCAGTCGCCCCGGAATTCCTGCAGCGCCAGTCGCGTGTGCAGCATGCGCCGCACCCGGTCCAGCAGCGATCCTTCGCGATGCGCCTGGTCCTCGACGTTGACGTTTGCGTAGCCGAACGCCCCCGTGTCGATCGGCGGCGCCACCAGGCGCTCGGCGTCGGCGGTGGAGAACCCGCCATGCATCCGCGGCGTCCACTGCATGGGTGTACGCACGGCCTCGCGTTCGGGCCGCGACAGGTCCTCGCCCATGCCGATCTCCTCGCCGTAGCGCAGGATCGGCACGCCGGGCAGGCTGGTGAGCACGGCGTGCGCCATCGCGATCCGGTCCGGGTCGCCGCCCAGCATCGGCGCCACCCGCCGACGGATGCCGCGGCCGTACACCCACATGTCCGGGTCCGGCGCGAATGCCGCGCGCACCTCGTCGACCTCGCTGTCCGACAGCTGGTCCAGGTCGAGCTGGTCATGGTTGCGCAGCCACATCCCGTGGCGGGAGTGCGACGGCGCTTCGCCGTGGATGCGCAGCGCCTCCTGCAACGGCGCGGCCCGGCCGCGCGCGAACGCGAGCCACACATGGTTGTTGATGTAGAAGTCGAGCAGGTGGGTGAGCCGCCGGCCATCCGCGAGCCAGGCCTTGTAATGGTCGACGTCGACGTCCGCCTCGCCCATCAGCACCGCGCCGGGCTGTCGCCGCCGCGCGAATCGGTGCATGTCCTCGACCAGCCACAGGCCGTCCTTGCGCGGGTCGGCCAGCCTGGCGCGCTCGACCATGTGCGGCGCGGCGTCGACCCGGAAGCCGGCGACGCCCAGCCGCAGCCAGTAGCCCATCACGCGGTACATCTCGTCGCGCACCCGCGGGTTCGCCAGGTCCAGGTCCGGCTCGTGCGAATAGAACATGTGGCGGTAGTACTGGCCGGCCGCCTCGTCCCACGTCCACACGCTGTCCTCGGCCCCCTTGAAGACCGGTTCCGGGCTGTCGGCGGGCGGTTCGTCGGCCCAGACGTAGAAGTCGCGGAACCGCGACTTGCGGTCGCTTCGCGCCTCCTGGAACCACGGATGGTCGATGGACGTGTGCTGCATCACCAGTTCCGTGATGACGCGCATGCCCAGCCGCTCCGCGCGCTCGAGCAGCTCGACGAAGTCGGCGATGTCGCCGAAGCGCGGGTCGACCGCGAGGTGGTCGGAAATGTCGTAGCCGTGGTCGCGGAACGGCGAGCGGAAGAACGGCAGCAGCCAGACCGTGCCGATCCCTAGCGAGCGGATGTACGACAGTTGCCGCGTGACGCCCTGCAGGTCGCCCCAGCCGTCGCCGTCGCTGTCCAGGAACAGCGAGGGTTCGACCTGGTAGATGGATTCGTCGTAGCGCCAGACGGACATCGCGGCGACCCGTGCGAAGGGTCTTCCAACGTACGGAGCGGGGCGTCAAGGGGCGCTGATCGTGCGCATCGCGCGTGGCGCGGATGGTGGCTATGGGTGGACTCGAACCACCGACCCCAGCATTATGAGTGC
>CAMPJU010000179.1 GCA_946886995.1 uncultured Lysobacteraceae bacterium | reverse complement strand
TCCGTGAACGCACCTATTGGCCGGTGCTCGCGCTGGTGCAGATCGCCGTCGGCGACGCGATCCTGCTGGTCGACCCGACACGGCCCGGCGTTGCCGCGGCGCTCGCGCCCGTGCTGGCCGACGAGAAGGTCCTGAAGGTCATGCACAGCGCGGGCGAGGACCTGGTCGCCCTCAAGCGTGCCTGCGGCGTCCTGCCCGCGCCCCTGTTCGATACGCAGGTCGCCGCGACGCTCGCGGGGGTCGGCGGCAGCATGGGCTACCAGAAGCTGGTCGAGCACGTCACCGGCGTCGCGCTGGCCAAGGGCGAGACCCGCTCCGACTGGCTGCGGCGCCCGCTGTCCGCCGCGCAGCTGGACTACGCCGCCGACGACGTGCGCCACCTGTTCGCGCTGCACGATGCGCTGGAACCGAAGCTGCGCGACCTCGACCGCCTGCCCTGGCTGGCGGCGGACTGCGCCCGGATGCTGGCCAGCGCCGGGGAAGACGATGCGGACCGCTGGCCGCACCTGGCGCTGCGCGGTGCGCAATACCTGGACCCGGCGGGACAGGCACGGATGCTGCGGCTGCTGCGCTGGCGCGAATCGCACGCGCGCAGCAGCGACCGGCCGCGCGGCTGGATCCTCGACAATGAACTGGCGATGGCGCTGGCGCGTACGCCCGCGCGCGACCAGGCCGCGCTGCAGGACATCCTGGACGCCACGCCGAAGGCGCCGCGCTCGCTCGGTGCCGCGCTGTGGCAGGCACTGTCGACGCCGCTGGACGATGAGCAGGGCATGCCGCTCGCGCGCGCGGACGATCGCGACAAGGCCCGGCTGCGCGCCCTGCAGGATGCCGTGGCCGCGCGCAGCGCCGAGCTGGGCCTCCCCGACGGCGTGCTGGCCTCGCGACGGAGCCTGCAGGCCCTGCTCGGCGCCGCACTCGCGGGCGAGCGCGACTGGCCGGCCGCGCTGGCCGGCTGGCGCCGGCGTGAACTCGAACCGGTGCTGGAACCGCTACTGGCGCAAGCCCCGGCCGACCGCTAAACTGCGCGGCTTCCGGTGCAAGCCGGACACGTGGGGCGGTAGCTCAGCTGGGAGAGCGTCGCGTTCGCATCGCGAAGGTCGTGGGTTCGATCCCCATCCGCTCCACCACACATCCGGACGAAGCAGGTCCTCGAAGAACCCGCCCCGTGGCGGGTTTTTTGTTGCCCGGCTAGACCTGCAGGCCTTCGCGTGCCGCGATGGTGTGGACGTCCTTGTCGCCGCGGCCGGACAGGTTGCACAGCACCAGGCCGTCCTTCGGCATCGCGCGCGCCAGCTTCGCCGCCTGGGCGAGCGCATGGCTGGACTCGAGCGCGGGGAGGATGCCCTCGGTGCGCGCCAGCTGGTGGAACGCGGCGAGCGCTTCGTCGTCGGTGACACCGACGTACTCGGCGCGCCCGATGTCCTTCAGGAACGCATGCTCGGGACCGACGCCGGGATAATCCAGGCCCGCGGAGACCGAATGCGTTTCGGTCACCTGCCCGTCGTCGTCGCACAGGACGTAGGTGCGGTTGCCGTGCAGCACCCCCACGCGACCCGCGGACAGGGACGCCGCATGGCGGCCGGTGTCGAGCCCCTCGCCTGCGGCCTCCGCACCGACCAGCCGCACGCCGGCGTCGCCCAGGAACGCATGGAAGATGCCGATCGCGTTGCTGCCCCCACCCACGCAGGCGGTGACGACGTCGGGCAGGCGGCCGTACTGCTCCAGGACCTGCGCCCGCGCTTCGCGACCGACCACGGCATTGAAGTCGCGCACCATCCGCGGATAGGGGTCGGGACCGGCGACAGTGCCGATGATGTAGAACGTGTCGTCCACGTGCGTCACCCAGTCGCGCATCGCCTCGTTCAGCGCGTCCTTGAGCGTGGCGGAGCCGCTGGTCACCGGCACGACCTGGGCGCCGAGCAGCTGCATGCGGAACACGTTGATCTTCTGGCGCTCGATGTCGGTGGCGCCCATGTAGACGACGCACTCCAGTCCCAGCCGCGCGGCGACCGTGGCCGACGCGACGCCATGCTGTCCGGCGCCGGTCTCGGCGATGATCCGGGTCTTGCCCATCCGGCTGGCCAGCAATGCCTGGCCGATGGTGTTGTTGATCTTGTGCGCGCCGGTGTGGTTCAGGTCCTCGCGCTTGAGCAGGATGCGCGCGCCGCCGACCTCGGCCGTCAGGCGCTCGGCGAAATAGACCGGGCTGGGCCGACCGACGTAGTGCGCCAGGTCGCGATCGAACGCGGCGACGAAGGCCGGATCCGCGCGTGCGGCGTCATAGGCATCGGCCAGCTGCTGCAACGGTCCTGACAGGGTCTCGGCGACGAAGCGCCCGCCGTGGCGACCGAAATGGCCGGACGCATCCGGCTGTGCGGCGTAGTCGACGACGGGCGCGCCCCCCGGCCGGCCGTCCGCGCCACCGGTCACTGCGCGGCCTGCACGCCCGGCTCGCGGTCGGCCTCTTCGTCGGGATCCACGTGGCAGTCGGCGAGGCGGACCTGTTCGACGAAGCGCCGCATGCGCTCTCCGTCCTTGATGCCCGGCTCGACCTCGATGCCGCTGGACGCATCCACGCCCCAGGGCAACGTGGACTGGATCGCGTCGAAGACGTTGGCCGCGCGCAGCCCGCCCGCGATCATGAACGGCTTGGCCAGTCCCGTCGGGATCCGCGACCAGTCGAACGGCGTGCCGTTGCCGGGCCTCGGCCCGTCGAACAGGAATGCGGCCGCGCCGGGGTAGTGCATCTGGAGGGCGACCGCGTTCTCGACCGGTCCGCCATCGATGCTGATGCCCTTGATGTACGGCAAACCGAAACTTCGACAGAACGCGTCGTCTTCAGCGCCGTGGAACTGCAGCACGGTCGGGCGGACCTGGCGCACGGTCTCGCGCACGTCCTCGGCCTCGTTGTCGCGGAACACGGCCACGGCATCGACCAGCGGCTCGAGCGCGGTCCGCATCAGGCGCGCCTCTTCCGCGCGGACGCGGCGCGGGCTGCCCGGCGCGAACACGAACCCGAGTGCGTCCACGCCCAGCTCGCTGGCAAGGCGCACGTCACCCGCGCGGGTCATGCCGCAGAACTTGATGCGCGTGCGGAACAACGTACGAGTCACAGGGTCACCTCCCCGGGGAGTCCCCATTCTGCGGGATAGAGCGGACCGAGGAAAACCAGCCCCTGTGGTGGCGCCGTTGGCCCCGCGAGCGTGCGATCGCGGCCCGCCAGGACCGCGCCGGGCCAATCTTCGCCTTGCTCGCCGCAGCCGACGGGTAGCAGCGAGCCGACGATGTTCCGCACCATGTGGTGCAGGAAGGCGTTGGCCTGCACCTCGATCGACACGATGTCGCCATCGCGCGACACCTCGATCCGCTGCAGGTCGCGGCGCGCATGCGGCGCCTGGCAGTGCACCGTCCGGTATGCCGAGAAGTCGTGTTCGCCGACAAGCGCCTGCGCCGCGCGATGCATCGCCGGGGCATCCAGCGGACGGCGTTCCCACGACAGTTGCTCGCGACCCAGCGCCGGCCGCACCGGACGGTTGACGATCCGGTAGCGGTAGCGGCGCGCGCGCGCGGAGAACCGCGCATGGAAATCGTCGGCAGCCGCCACGCACCAGCGCACGCAGACGTCGGGCGGCAGGCGCGTGGTCGTACCCAGCGTCCAGCCGCGCGGATCACGGCGTGCATCGGTGTCGAAGTGCACCACCTGGCAGGCCGCATGGACGCCGGCGTCCGTGCGGCCGGCGCAGGTGGTGGCGACAGGTGCATCGGCGACGAAGCCCAGGGCTTCCTCCAGCGCGGACTGCACCGTCGGGCGGCCGGGTTCGCC
>CAMPJU010000178.1 GCA_946886995.1 uncultured Lysobacteraceae bacterium | reverse complement strand
CGCAGGGCCAGGCCCACGGCGGCATCGATCAGCAGGCCCGGTTCGGCCACCCGATCCACCAGGCCGGTCGCGCGCGCGGCCTTCGCCGACAGCGCACGCCCGGTCAGCATCATGTCGAACGCCGCCGGCGCGCCGACCAGCCGCGGCAGCCGCACGCTGCCGCCCCAGCCCGGATAGATCCCCAGCTTCACCTCGGGCAGGCCGATCCGCGTCGACGACTCGTCGGTCGCCACCCGGTGGTCGCAGGCCAGTGCCAGTTCCGTGCCGCCGCCCATGCAGAAGCCGCGGATCGCCGCGACGGTCGTGCAGGGGAGCTCCGCGACGCGCTGGAACACCTGCTGCCCGCGGCGCAGCGCGTCGTCGACGTTGCCGGTCCGGTCGAAGCCCTGGAACTCGCCGATGTCGGCGCCCGCGATGAAGCCGCTGTCCTTGCCTGAACGGAACACCAGGCCCTTCGGGGGATCGGCGGCGATGCGTTCGAGCAGCGTGTCCAGTTCCAGCAGCACGGCCTGCGCCAGCGTGTTCACCGACTCGCCTTCCCGGTCGAGCGTGAGCACCATCACGCCGTCGGCGCGCGCCTGCGCCTGCCAGTGGCGGAAGCGCAGGCCGTCGAACAGCCGCAGGTTGCCCGTGGTGCGCGGGCTGGCGGCAGGGGCGGGAGCGGGTGCGTCGCCGGGCGTGACCATGGGGCGATCCGTGGGTCGGGGGAAAGCCGCTATCATCCCGACGATGTTTCACCCGGGTCAAATCGACAGCGCAGCCATGCCGGCCCGGACGTTGAACTTTCCGCGGCCGGCGCGGTCGGACGACGGGGCCAGCACCGGGCCGACGGGAGCGCCGGACCGGCATGGCCGATGAGCTGCACGAACTGGACCGCGAGCTGGTAGCGCGGGTGCAGCGGGGCGACATGGCCGCCTTCGACCTGCTGGTGCGCAAGTACCAGCACCGGATCGCCGGCCTGCTCTCCCGCTACATCTCCGACCGCCACGAGGCCCAGGACGTCGCCCAGGAGACCTTCCTGCGCGCCTGGCGGGCGATCGGGAACTTCCGGGGGGATGCGCAGTTCTATACCTGGCTGCACCGGATTGCCGTGAACACCGCGAAGAACCACCTCGTCTCGCAGAACCGCCGCCCGCCGACCTCGGACATCGATGCCGGGGACGCGGCGCAGTTCGAATCCGGCGGCCGCCTGCGCGACCACGACACGCCCGAGCGGGAACTCCTGCGCGACGAGATCGAACAAACGGTGCTCCGCGCGGTCGAAGGGTTGCCCGCGGACCTGCGCGAGGCGATCACGCTGCGCGAGGCCGAGGGCCTGAGCTACGACGAGATCGCCCGGCGCATGGACTGTCCGATCGGCACGGTGCGCTCGCGGATCTTCCGGGCGCGCGAAGTGATCGACGCGCAGTTGGCGCCGCTGCTCGAGGAAAAGACATGACCATCCACGACGACGACATCGAAGACAACATGGAGTGCCGCCACGACACCGACGCGAAGCTGGCGTTGCAGCACCGGCGGCAGTTGTCCGCGCTGGTGGACGGCGACCTCGCGCCCGGGCAGGCGCGCTTCCTGATGCGCAGGCTCGGGCACGACCAGGACCTCGCCGGGCGCTGGCAGCGCTGGCAGCTGATCGGCGACGTGTTGCGTGGCCAGAAGGTGGCGGCAATGCCCATGGGGTCGGACGCATTCTCCTCGCGGGTCGCGGACGCGGTCGCTCGCGACGGCGCGCGGCCGGCGCCCGGCCCGCGGATGCGTTGGCAGCACGGCATCGGCCTGGCGGCTGCGGCATCGGTCGCGGCAGTGGCGCTGTTCATCGCACGCCCCGTGTCGGTCGACAGCGAGTTGCCTGGCAACGCAGCCATCGTCGCCTCGTCGCCGGTCATGCAGGACGTCGATCCCACGCCTGCGCCGGCCGAACCGGTGCGCGAGGTGTCGGTGCCGCAGTTCGCTGAGACGGCGCCAGCGCCGGTGGCAATGCTGTCGCGCGACCGCGGATCGGTGCCGGACCAACGTCCGCTTCGTCGCGAGCCGGATCGTGCGCCTGTCGCAGTCGCCGCCGCGCCGGTCGACGCGAGCCCGGTTGGCGCCGATGCGGCCCCCGGTCCAGCGGCGGACCTCCAGCCCGGCATCGTCCTGGCCAGCACCGGGACCGATGCCGGCGAACGCCCGTTCGCGGCCGTGGCCGAGCCGCAGGCGCGTCCCTGGCCGCGGGCCGCCATGCCCGGCCTGGGCGACCCCGCCGGGGGTCGCTTCACGGTGGGCTTCGGCGATACCGTCGAAGCGCCTTCCTTCTACCCCTTCGAACCGCAGCTGCCTGAACGCGCGGTTGAACCAGAGAGGACCCGATGACCCGCAAGTCGCTCCGCAACTTCCTCCTCCTCGCACTGGTCGCCGCGCTCGCCGCGGGGCTGGGGCATGCGCTCGCGCAATCGCGCAGCGCTGCCGAGGCGCAGGCCCGGCCGCAACCACCGCAGCTCGTCACCGGGCTGCCGGACTTCAGCGCGCTGGTCGAGGAAGTCGGCCCGGCGGTGGTCAGCATCGAGGCCTCTGGCGTGCGCGCGACGCGCGGCCCGGTGCCTGGCCAGCTCCCGGAAGGCATGCCCGAGGAGATGCAGGAACTGTTCCGGCGCTTCCTGGGTCCGGATGCGCCGGCGCCGGTCCCGCGCGGCGACGGCATTTCGCAGGGGTCGGGCTTCATCGTCTCCGCGGACGGCTACGTGCTCACCAACCACCACGTCGTCGACGGCGCCGAGCGCATCGTGGTCCGCCTCAGCGACCGCCGCGAGTTCACGGCGCGCCTGGTCGGCAGCGATCCGCAGTCGGACGTGGCGCTGCTGGAGATCGACGGCAAGGACCTGCCGACCCTGCCGGTCGGCGAGTCCCGTGCGCTGCGTCCCGGCCAGTGGGTGGTCGCGATCGGTTCGCCGTTCGGCCTCGACCATTCGGTGACCGCCGGCATCGTGAGTGCGGTCGGACGCGCCAACCCGTACGCCAACCAGCAGTACGTGCCCTTCATCCAGACCGACGTGGCGATCAACCGCGGCAACTCGGGCGGCCCGCTGCTCGACACCCGCGGCCGCGTGGTCGGCATCAATTCGCAGATCTTCAGCAACTCGGGTGGCTACATGGGCGTGAGCTTCGCCATCCCGATCGACATGGTCATGAACGTGGTGGCGCAGTTGCGCGAGACCGGCACCGTCAGCCGCGGCCAGATCGGCGTGAGCCTGCAGGAGCTCGATCCGGAGATGGTGCGCCAGTGGGGCCTGCCGGACGCGCGCGGCGCGCTGGTCACGCGGGTCTTCCCGGGCACGCCGGCCGAGCGTGCCGGCCTGGAACCCGGCGACGTGATCCGCAGCTTCAATGGCACCCGCGTCGACACGTCGAGCGACCTTCCGCCGCTGGTGGGTGCGTTGCCCCCGGGCACCGAGGTCACGCTCTCGTTGCTGCGCGACGGCCGGGAGCGGGAGGTCGCGCTGGAGCTGGGCAAGCTGGGCGACATCCTCGCCGCGGCGACCGGCCAGCCCGCGGACCCGGCGGGTCCCGGCCCGGCCCCGCAGGGCAATCCGCTCGGGATCCATGGCCAGGACCTGGACCAGGACGCGCGCCAAGACCTGGGACTGGCGCCCGACGAGGGCGTGGCCGTCGCCGGCGTGGAGGGCGCGGCGCAGCGCGCGGGCCTGCGTCCGGGCGACGTGGTGCTGTCGGTGGGCCGCAAGCCGGTGAGCAGCGTCGGCGAGCTCGATGCACAGTTGTCCGGCGTCGGCGAGGACAGCACCGTGATGCTGCTGGTGCGTCGCGGCGGCAGCACGCAGTTCGTCGCGGTCACGCCGGAGCAGGGCGCCGGCT
>CAMPJU010000177.1 GCA_946886995.1 uncultured Lysobacteraceae bacterium | reverse complement strand
TCCGGGCGCGCCTCGATGATCTGGCTGATCATCCCCTGCTCGATGATCGAGTAGCTGCGCGGCCCCAGGCCGGTGCCCAGGAACAGGTCGGTGATGTCGCGCCGGCGGCACTTGCTGCCGTTGAGGTAGTAGGTGCTCTGGCCGTCGCGGCTGACGGTGCGCTTGACCGAGATCTCGTTGTACGCAGCGAACTCGCCGGTGATCGCGTGGTCGCTGTTGTCGAAGATCAGTTCGACCGTCGCCTGCGACACGGGCTTGCGCGCCGAGGAACCGGAGAAGATCACGTCGGTCAGCGAGTCGCCGCGCAGGCGGCTGGCGGAACTCTCGCCCATCACCCAGCGGACGGCATCGATGATGTTCGACTTGCCGCAGCCGTTCGGGCCGACGACGCCGGTCATGTTGGTGGGCAGGTGCAGCGTGGTGGGATCGACGAACGACTTGAAACCGGACAGCTTGATCGTGGACAGGCGCATGCGTCGTTCGGACCCCGGCAGCCGGCACCGCGGCCGCTGCTAATGAAATGGATTTAAACCCCGCGCCAAGCGATTGATTTTACTGGGCGCATTGCGGTCCCGGGACCGCGGCGTCCAGCGAGTATAACGGCCTATTCGTTCGCCTTGGCGGCGTCTTCCGGGGTCATGGCGCGGATGGAAAGCGCATGGATGTCGGTGGCCATCATTCCATCCAGCGCCGCGTAGACGGCGCGGTGCCTGGCCAGGGAACCCAGGCCCTCGAAGGTCGCGCTGACCACCTCGACGTTGAAATGGCCCCGTCCGTCGCGCGCGCCCGCATGCCCGGCGTGGCGGGCGCTGTCGTCGACGACCTCGAGGGCCACCGGTTCGAACGCCGCCTCGAGCGCGGCCCGGATGCGCGCCACCCGGGTGGCGCGGTCTCCGATCGCGGGCGCCGGGCGTGTCACGGCAATGCCTGTCGGAAGGGCCGCACGTCCACGCGCTCGTAGACCCCGGCGGCGAGGTACGGGTCGGCATCGGCCCAGGCGCGCGCCTCGTCGAGCGAACCGAAATCGGCGATCACCACGCTGCCGGTATAGCCGGCCGGGCCGGGATCGGCCGCGTCGATCGCCGGGCACGGGCCGGCGACGAGCAGCCGGGCCGCATCGCAGAGCTCGCGGAGCCGGGCCACGTGCGCTGGACGCGTCTCCATCCGCCTGGCCAGGCTGCCGGGCGCGTCGTGGCCCATGATCACGTACCACATGTGTCGAAACCCCCGGGGGAAGGACGGCGATTGTACGGCGGACATTCCCGACGGCCGCGCCGTTCAGTCCCGTACTGGACAGCCTGCCGGCGCAGGCCGTACGCTTGCCCCATCGCTCGAGGCCGGACGCAGTCCACGGGCGCTGGCACGCCCTCCCCACGCGGCGTCCGCCAGGCCAGCAATCCATCCGGCCCGCGCCCGACGACCTATTTTCCAGCCGACACCGCTGCGCACGGCGGCTCGCCGCGCATGGCCCACGCGCCATGCCGATGCATCACGCATTCAGAGTGACCCGGAGGGGTCGCCACATGACCAGCCTCGCATGACCGAGCAGAACGGACAGGACCAGCACGCCGAAGCGGCTGGCCGGGCGTTGCGCGCGCCGTTGCATCCGGCGCCGCACCAGCAGGAGATGCCGCTGGCGATGGTGCTGGGGCAACCGGTGCTCCAGATCCCGCAGGACCTGTACATCCCGCCCGATGCGCTCGAGGTCATCCTCGACGCGTTCGAGGGTCCGCTGGACCTGCTGCTGTACCTGATCCGCCGCCAGAACCTGGACATCCTCGACATCCCGGTGGCGGAGATCACCCGCCAGTACGTCGACTACATCCAGGCGATGCACGAGATGCGCTTCGAGCTGGCGGCGGAGTACCTGGTCATGGCCGCGATCCTGGCCGAGATCAAGTCGCGGATGCTGCTGCCGCGGCCACCGAGCGAGGAAGGCCTGGAGGACGATCCGCGCGCCGATCTGGTCCGGCGCCTGCAGGAGTACGAGCGCTTCAAGCAGGCCGCCGAGGACCTGGACGCCCTGCCCCGGCAGGACCGCGACACGACCCCGGTGGCGGCGTTCGTGCCCGATCGCGCGGCGGTGCGGTTGCCGCCGCCGGTCGACCTGCGCGAGATGCTGCTGGCCCTGCACGACGTGCTCAAGCGCGCCGAGCTGTACACCCAGCACGCGATCAAGCGCGATGCGTTGAGCGTGCGGCAGCGGATGGGCGACCTGCTGCAGCGACTGGACGACGGGCAGTTCCACCGGTTCGAGGGACTGTTCGATCCGCGCGAGGGGAAGCTCGGCGTGGTGGTGACGTTCCTGGCGCTGCTGGAGCTGGCCAAGGAACACCTGCTGGACATCGTCCAGGAAGCATCCCTCGCGCCCATCTACGTCAAATCGCTCGCCGTCGAGGGCGATCCCGCCGCCACGCTCGAGCTGTCGAGCGAGTTCGACGACGAATCGCCGGCGAACGATCCGGCCTGACCAGCACCACGCAGTGGATTCCCGCATGGACCAACGACTCATCACCCGCATCGTGGAAGCCGCGCTGCTCGCGGCCAACCAGCCGCTGGCGCTCGCGCAGCTGCACGCGCTGTTCCCGGAAGACGCCCCCGCGCCGGCCGGCAGCGTGGAGAAGGCCCTGGAGACCCTGCGCGAGGCATGCGCCGACCGTGGCGTGGAACTCGTCGAGCTCGCCTCCGGCTTCCGCTACCAGGTGCGCCAGGACGTGCACCAGTGGGTCGCGCGGCTGTGGACCGAGCGCAAGACCAAGTACACGCGGGCCACGCTGGAGACCCTGGCGCTGATCGCCTACCGCCAGCCGATCACGCGCGGCGAGATCGAGCAGGTCCGCGGCGTCGCCGTCAGCACCAACATCATCCAGTCGCTCGAGGAACGCGAATGGATCCGCGTGGTCGGCCACCGCGACGTCCCCGGCCGTCCCGCGCTGTTCGGCACGACCAAGGCGTTCCTCGACTACTTCGGCCTCAAGCGGCTGGACGAGTTGCCGCCCCTGTCCGAACTGAAGGACCTGGGCGACCTCGAGCCGGAATTCCGGTTCGACCCCGAGCCCGCCGCGGACATTCCCGCCGGCGACACCCCGGACACCATCGACGCCGGCGGCATCGCCGTCCCGGCCGACGACACCAACGAACGAGACGACGCCGAACCGGCCTCGTCGGAGCAGGAAAGAAATGACTGAATCGAAGGGGCGAAAGCTCACCCTGAAACGCGGCGAGACCGCCACCGATGCGCCGCGCGCGCCACGCATGGAGGAGCGCCTGCACAAGGTGCTCGCACAGGCGGGCCTGGGCTCGCGCCGCGCGCTCGAGCAGCGCATCGCCGACGGCCTGGTGAAGGTCAATGGCGAGGTCGCGCAGGTCGGCATGAGCATCGGCAGCGGCGACCGCGTCGAGCTCGACGGCCGCCAGTTCGTCGCCAGCGCGCTGACCGAACCCGCGCGCGTGCTGATGTACAACAAGCCCGAAGGCGAGGTGACCACGCGGGAAGACCCCGAGGGCCGCCCCACCATCTTCGACGCCCTGCCCGCGCTCAAGGGCGCACGCTGGATCGCGATCGGCCGGCTGGACATCAACACCACGGGGCTGCTGCTGCTCACCACCGACGGGGAACTGGCGAACGCGCTGATGCACCCGTCGTTCGAGGTCGAGCGCGAGTACGTCTGCCGCGTGCGTGCGCCCGAGGGCGAGGAAACCGTCTCGGACAAGATCGTCGACCGCCTGGCGCGCGGCGTGGCGCTCGAAGACGGGCCGGCGAAGTTCGACGAGGTCGAACGTGTCGGCGGCAGCGATTCGCACGACTGGTTCCGGGTAGTGGTCAAGGAAGGGCGCAACCGCGAAG
>CAMPJU010000176.1 GCA_946886995.1 uncultured Lysobacteraceae bacterium | reverse complement strand
CGCGCTGCACCTTGCGCCACAGCACCGGCGACAGGTTGAAGCCGACCAGGTAGTCCAGCGCGCGGCGCGCCTGCTGGGCGTCGACCAGGTTGTCGGAGATGTCGCGCGGCTTGGCCATCGCCTCGCGGATGGCGCGCGGGGTGATCTCGGTGAACACGACGCGGTGCAGCGGCTTGCCCTCGAGCAGCCCGCGCTCGCGCAGGATCTCGACGATGTGCCAGCTGATCGCCTCGCCCTCGCGGTCCGGGTCGGTCGCGAGGTAGACGGCTTCGGCCGCCTTGGCCGCCTTGGCGATCGCGGCGACGTGCTTCTCGTTCTTCTCGATCAGGTCGTAGCGCATGGCGAACCCCTTCTCGGGGTCGACCGCGCCCTCCTTCGGGACCAGGTCGCGCACATGGCCGTAGGACGCCAGGACGTGGAAGTCCTTGCCGAGGTACTTGTTGATCGTCTTGGCCTTGGCGGGCGACTCGACGATGAGGAGGTTCTTGGCCATTGGCGTCCGTAGATGGCAACGCCCGCGGCGGGGGCCACGGGCGTCGGGGTCGGGTCACTCTCTTTATTAGTGGTGACACGGGGCCATGGGGCCCGTCAAGCAGCAGGGGGTGAGCATGGCCCCCAGGGCCGGGTCAGGGCACCGGCCTTCGGTGGACGGCCGTCAGTGAACAGGCTCCGGCTCGTCCAGGAACATCTGGGTTTCCATCCAGGCGTAGGCGGCCTCGCTGCCTGGCTGGTTGAACAGGACCATCAGCACGACCCACTTCAGGTCGTCCAGGTCCAGCTCGTCCTGGTCCAGGGCCAGGGCGCGGTCCAGGACCAGCTCGCGCTGGTCGGCGCCCAGGATCCCGCGCTGCTCCAGGAACAGCAGGAAACCGCGGCATTCGGTGTCCAGCTTGTCGAGCTCCGGGCCGAAGTAGACCCGCGTGGGGCCGCCGGCGCGCGGGGCCATGGCGTCCGGGCGCTGCTCGGCCAGGGCGTCGAGCCAGTCGAAGGCCTTGTGGATCTCGGCCGGGCTGAAGCCGGCCTGGGTGAGCTCGCTGAACAGGGGGCTGGCGGTGAGGGAATCGCGGTCCCCCAGCGGCGGCGGCGCATCTTCGGTGAAGTAGTGCTCGAACAGGTACAGCAGGACGTCCAGGATGCTCTCTTTCATTGCCCTCGGCCTGCGCCGCAGTCGGCGCCGTGGGGTCAGGAAACTCTTCGGGTGTAGCGGCCGTGCTGCGAAACCACGCGGCCCTCAAGCTCCATGACCAGCAGCATGGAGGCAAGTTCCGCGGCCGTCAATCCGGTCCGTGAGACGAGTCCATCCATATCCATTGGGTCGTGACCGAGTTCGCGCCACAAGCGCTTGTAGTCGGGCGAATCCGGGAGGCCGGCGGGGTGCGTGCCCCGTACGGCGTCCGTGTCGCGTTCCCCGACGCCGGTCACGGTTCCCTGTATGGGGGTGGCGAGCCGGCCCCGCAAGGCGTCGGCCAGCGCGGCTGCCGCCGAGGCGATGGCATCGACGACTTCCCGCGGACGCTCGACCAGCGCGGCACCGTCGCGGATCAGCCGATGGCAGCCGCGGGCCATCGGGTTGCGGATCGAGCCGGGCAGCGCCATGACCTCGCGGCCCGCATCGGCGGCCAGGCGGGCGGTGATCAGGGCGCCGGAGCGCCACGCCGCCTCGACCACCAGGGTGCCGAGCGACAGGCCGGCGACGATCCGGTTGCGGCTGGGGAAATGCTCGCGCCGGCCCCCGGTGCCGGGGAAGTGCTCGCTGACGACCGCGCCCTCGCGCGCGATGCGGTCGAGCAGGCCTGCGTTGCCGGCGGGGTAGGCGATGTCCGGCCCCGTGCCGAGGACCGCGACGGTGAGCCCGCCGGCCTCGAGCGCGCCGTGGTGCGCGGCGGTGTCGATGCCCGCGGCCAGGCCGCTGGTGACGCACAGGCCCGCGGCTGCGAACGCGCGTGCGAACTCGGCGGCGTGCTCGCGACCGCCGGCCGTGGGCGCGCGGCTGCCGACCATCGCGACGGCCGGATGCCACAGCCGCGCGGGATCGCCCGCGACGAACAGCGCGAGCGGCGCGCCCGGCATGCGTCGCAGCAGCTCCGGGTAATCGGGGTCGTGCCAGCCGATGAGGCTTCGGCCATCGGCGCCGTCGAGCCAGGCAATGCCGCGGTCGAGCATCGCCCGGTCGGGACGTTCCAGTGCGGCGAGCTGCTCGGTGGCGAGGCCGTTCGCGCGCCAGGTCGCGGCGCCCGCTGCGATGGCGGCATCCGGGCCACCGCAGGCTTCGAGCAGGCGCCGGCGCGGTCCGGCGGGGCCGCCCGCGGCGAGCAGTCGCAGCAGGGCATCGTGCGGATGGTTCGGCATCCGCCCAGCGTGGTTCGCAAACGGAGACGGCGCCCTCGGGCGCCGTCGGTGTTCGGTGTGGGGGAACCCGGATTTCCGGGATCAATAAGGCGCGTCGGGATGCTTCAGCTCGTAGCCCACCTGGGTCGGACGGATGCTGTCCATCACCAGCCCGTAGCTCACCGTGTCGAACGTGCGGAACACCATGACGTGCCCGGCGAACTCGTCCGGCAGGCGCACCTTGGCATCGAAGCCGACGGTGTCGTCGGAGCGGCCGAACTCGTACGCGACCGGATCGACGACGTTGCTGCCCTGGCGCCAGATCGAGAACACGGTGCCGTTGTCGATGCCCTCGCGCGCGCCGGCCGAGATCGCCACCACGCTGCGCGGACCGGCGGTGGTCAGGCCGTCCGCGACCGCCATCACCTGGATGCGGCCGTATTCCAGCTGGCGGTCCGGTGCATGCGGAACGAACGTGAGGTCGTACGGCTGCGGGTCGACGCGCACCAGCCGGTCGCCCGGACGCACTTCGTACCCGGAGTCGTCGAGCAGCAGCGTGCTGGCCTCCATGCCCGCGATCGCGCCACGGGTGACGGTGCCGGCGTTCACGCGCATCAGCTCGTAGCCGAGGATCTCCGCGCCCTTGTCGGGGAAGAACGCGTTGCTCCAGAAGCGCTGCCAGTCGATGTACGACTCGTTGCCGCGATGGTCCAGGTCGGTGACCTGGTGCAGGTCGCAGCACAGGCCGGCGCGATCGCGGTGGGCGTAACGCACGGTCGGGCGCACGACGGTGAAGCGCTCGCCCGGACGGGCATTGGTCAGGCCGCGCACGTAGGCGACGTTGCCCGAGCTCGCGCGCAGCCGGTCTTCCTCGAGCGCGACGACGTAGGGCATGTGCTCGAAGCCGTCGACGACGCGCAGGTCCTTCAGGAACGGTTCGATTTCGTGCAGCGGGATCGTGTTCACCGGCGACACGGACGCCAGGCGCGGGCCGGCCTGCACGGTGGCGACGGTGCGCTCGCCGTAGGCCAGGCTGATCACGTCGCCGGGATAGATCTCGTGCGGGTTGGCGACCTGCGGGTTGGCCTGCCAGATTTCCGGCCACAGCCACGGCCGCTGCAGGAACTTGCCCGCGATGCTCCAGAGCGTGTCGCCCTCCTGCACCACGTAGGTGTCGGGGTGGCCCTCGGCCAGGTCCTGGGCGATCGCATGGGTCGCGACGGTCAGCAGCGCCGTCGCCGCGACGATGAGCGATGCGTGAGAAAGGCGCTTAAGCATGGCGGCCATGTACCTGATTCCCCTGCAGGTGAAAGGCACTATAACCCTGAAAACCCGGGCGCTTGCAAGGCTTTGGGGCGTACAATGAGGGGACTTTTCCCCAGATGTGACCCAGTCCCCTGTTTCCGGGGCCGGGCGCAGGATTTTCCCCCATGGCACTCCTGGACATCCTCGAATTCCCCGATCCCCGGCTGCGCACCAAGGCGAAGCCGGTGGACACCGCGCGCGTGGCCGGCCCCGCGTTCCAGCAACTGCTCGACGACATGTTCGAGACCATGTACGCCGCGCCCGGCATCGGCCTGGCCG
>CAMPJU010000175.1 GCA_946886995.1 uncultured Lysobacteraceae bacterium | reverse complement strand
CGTCGGGGCAATGGGTGAAGCCGAGGAACACGATGGTCCAGTGGCCCTGCAGGTCTTCGCGGCGCAGCGCGGTCCCGTCCGCCTGCGTGAGGCGGAAATCCGGCACCGGGCGCGGTTCGCCCAGCAGCCGCACCGTGGCGAGCTCCGGCACGGCCGGGCCACCGCCGGACGAGAACAGCTGGCGGCCTGCGAGCAGGCCCAGTCCCGCGGCCAGTGCGACCACCAGGACGATGACGACGCTGCGATTGAACATGGGCACCTCCGTGGGTCGGCCATGATAGCGGGGGAACGCGTGGCGACCGGGTGGCCAGGCCCTGCCACGCCTATAATCCAGCGCTTTCCCACGCGGCGCCGCCCATGCACGACGAGCTCCACACCATCGTCGACCTGATCCGCTACGGCGCCAGCCGTTTCAACGGCGCCGGTCTCACCTTCGGACACAGCTACGACAACGCGATCGACGAGGCGACCCAGCTGGTGCTGCATGCATTGCACCTGCCGCACGACCTCGGCCCGGCGTACGGACAGGCGCGGGTCACGGCATCGGAGAAGGCGGACATCCTCGCGTTGTTCGCGCGGCGCATCGACGAACGCGTGCCGGCGGCCTACCTCACGGGGGAAGCCTGGTTCGCTGGCCTTTCGTTCAAGTCCGATCCGCGCGCGCTGGTCCCCCGCTCGCCGATCGCCGAGTTGATCGAATCCGGCTTCGAGCCCTGGATCGGTGACCTGGAGGTCGGGCGCGCGCTGGACCTGTGCACCGGGTCGGGCTGCATCGCGATCGCGATGGGGCACTACAACCCGAACTGGGACGTCGTCGGCATCGACATCAGCGACAAGGCGCTCGCGCTGGCGGAAGAGAACAAGTCCCGCCTGCACGCGGACAACGTGGCGTTCCTCAAGTCGGACCTGTTCGGGGCGCTGGAGGGCGAGGTCTTCGACCTCATCGTGACCAACCCGCCGTACGTCACCCACGAGGAGACCGACGCGCTTCCGGCGGAGTACGCGCACGAACCGGAACTGGGACTGCGCGCAGGCGACGACGGGCTGGACCTGGCGCTGAAGATCATGCGCGACGCACCGGACCACCTGTCCGAAGGTGGCTTGCTGGTCTGCGAGGTGGGGGAGACGGAGCGGGCGCTGGTGGCGCTGCTGCCGGAGGTGCCACTGGCCTGGGTCGAATTCCGCGTGGGGCAGATGGGAATCTTCGTCGCGACCCGCGGGGACCTCCTGGCGCACCACGCGCGCATCCGCGAGCTCGCCGACGCGCGTTGACGCGGGCCGTCAGGGGCTGAGCGGCGGGGGGTCGTCGCCGTTGTCGTCGTCCAGTTCCCCGATCGCGACGGCGGTCAGGATCGTGCCGCCCAGCACCATGCCCGTCGTGACCAGGGGTCGCGACTGCAGGATCCCGGGTTGGGTGGCGTCGCCAGGCTGCGTCGTCGAATCGGCGGTCGACTCTTCGGAATCGACGTTGTCGTCGCGATCGGATTCGTCCTCGTCCTGGTCGAGGTCATGGTCGTCATCGCTGTGGTCGGCCGCACAGTCGTTCACCACGACATGGGTTCCCGGCCCGAAGGTGCGGGTGCAGCCCTCCTCGAGCTCGAGGGTCACCGATGCCCCTTCGGCGACCTGGAGCGTCGCCCCTTCATCGACCCTGGCGTCCAGTACGAGGGCCCTGCCGGCCGGCCCGGCGTCCGTCTCCCGGATTTCCCGGACGTCGCCCTTGATGTCGGTGACCCGCGGGCAGCCTGCGAGCGCCGCACAGCACAACACGCCGAGCAATAATGCCGGTCTGGACAAGGCCACTGGCGGATCCCCGAATCCGTGACGGTGGTCACGATTTACGCTCGATCGACCGGCATGTAAAGGGGGACGTTTGGCCAGCAACGCGTTTGGCAGGCTGCTTTCGGTCACGACCTTCGGCGAAAGCCACGGGCCGGCGATCGGGTGCGTGGTGGACGGCTGCCCGCCGGGCCTGGCGATTTCGCCCGGGGATTTCAGCGCGGACCTCGCGCGCAGGGCCACGGGCCGGACCCGGCACACGTCGGCGCGCCACGAGGCGGACCAGGTCGAGATCCTGTCCGGGGTGTACGACGGCATGACGACCGGAACACCGATTGCATTGCTGGTGCGGAACACCGACGCGCGCAGCAAGGACTACGAAGCGATCACGGACAGGTTCCGTCCGGGCCACGCGGACTACACCTATCTCCACAAATACGGCGTGCGCGATCCGCGCGGCGGGGGGCGTGCCAGTGCGCGCGAGACCACGATGCGGGTCGCCGCCGCAGTCATCGCGAAGAAGTGGCTGGCCGGGCGGCATGGGGTCACGGTGCGCGGGCATCTCTCGCAGATCGGCGACATCGTCCCGCGCAGCCACGACTGGGCCGCGGTCGAATCCAATCCCTTCTTCTGGCCGGATGCCGCGCAGGTGCCGGAACTCGAAACCTACATGGACGCGCTGCGCAAGTCCGGCGACTCGGTGGGGGCACGCGTGGATGCGGTGGCCGACGGCGTCCCGCCGGGATGGGGCGAGCCGGTCTTCGGCAAGCTCGATGCGGAGATCGCCGCGGCGATGATGTCGATCAACGCGGTCAAGGGCGTCGAGATCGGCGACGGCTTCGCATCGATTGCACAGCGCGGCACGGAACATCGCGACGAAGCCACCTGCGCGGGATTCCTTTCCAACCACGCTGGCGGCATCCTCGGCGGGATCAGCAGCGGCCAGCAGGTGCGGGTGTCGGTGGCATTCAAGCCGACCTCGAGCCTGCGGCTCCCGGCCCGTGGGCTGGACGCCGAAGGCAACGAGGTCGAGATCGTCACCACCGGGCGCCACGATCCCTGCGTCGGGATCCGCGCGACCCCGATCGTCGAGGCCATGCTCGCGCTGGTGCTGATGGACCAGGCCCTCCGCCACCGCGCCCAGTGCGGCGATGTCGGCGACGTGACACCCCGTATTCCAGGATGAACAAGACGCAATGACGACGAAACAGTTCAAGGTCGCGGTGGTGGGTGCCACCGGCGCGGTGGGCGAGGCGATGCTGGCGATGCTGGCCGAACGCAAGTTCCCGGTGTCGGAGCTGGTGGCACTGGCCAGCGAGCGCTCGGCGGGCGAGCACGTGAAGTGGCGCAACCGCGACGTGGTCGTGCGGGACCTGGCCGAGTTCGACCCCGCGGGCGTGGACATCGCGCTGTTCTCCGCCGGGGGCGGCGTTTCGCGCGAGCACGCACCGCGCTTCGCGGCGGCCGGCGCGGTGGTGATCGACAACTCGTCGGCGTTCCGCGCCGATGCCGACGTCCCACTGGTGGTCGCGGAGGTCAACCCGGAGACGCTCCGGAACCGACCGAAGGGCATCATCGCGAATCCCAATTGCTCGACCATGCAACTGATGGTGGCGCTGGCGCCGCTGCACCGGGCCGCCGGCATCGAACGCATCAACGTGGCGACCTACCAGTCTGTGTCGGGCACCGGCCGCAAGGCGCTCGAGGAACTCGGCCGACAGACCGCGGGCCTGCTGAGCTTCCAGGAAGTGCGCCCCGAGGTGTACCCGGTGCAGATCGCCTTCAACGTGATCCCGCACGGCGGCGATTTCCTGGCCAACGGCTACACCAGCGAGGAAATGAAGCTGGTGGACGAAACCCGCAGGATCCTCGGCGACGACACGATCCGGGTGAACGCAACCGTCGTGCGTGTGCCGGTGTTCTACGGGCACTCGGAGGCGGTGAACATCGAGACCCGAGACAAGCTGACCGCAGCGCAGGCGCGCACGCTCCTGCAGGACGCGCCTGGCATCGAGGTGGTCGACGAGCACGAGGCGGGCGGCTATCCGACGCCGGTCACGCATGCCTCGGGGACCGATCCGGTGTACGTGGGCCGCATCCGCGAGGACCTGTCGCATCCGCGGGGCCTCAACCTCTGGGTCGTCGCCGACAACATCCGCAAGGGCG
>CAMPJU010000174.1 GCA_946886995.1 uncultured Lysobacteraceae bacterium | reverse complement strand
AAGCCGAGCTGTTCGGCGCGGAAGCGGGCGCGTACACCGGCGCGACCCGGCCGCGCGAAGGCAAGTTCGAGGCGGCCGACGGCGGCACGCTGTTCCTCGACGAGATCGGCACCCTGCCCGCCGCGGGCCAGGTCAAGCTGCTGCGCGTGCTGGAGACGGGCCGTTTCCAGCGCCTGGGCGCGAACCGCGAGCGCTCGGTCAAGGTGCGGATCGTCAGCGCGACCAATGCCGACCTGCCGGCGATGATCCGCGCCGGCCAGTTCCGCGAGGACCTGTACTACCGCCTCAACGCGATCGAGCTGGCGCTTGCGCCGCTGGTCGCGCGGCCCGACGACATCCTGCCGCTGGCCCGCCACTTCCTGCCGCGCGGGCGCACGCTCTCCGCGGGTGCCGAGCGCGCGCTGCTCGCGCATGGCTGGCCGGGCAACGTGCGCGAGTTGCGCAACGTGCTGCAGCGCGCGGCATTGCTGGCGAAGCACGAAACCATCGAGGCCGCGGACCTGGGGCTGCCGCCGTCCGCGACGCCGCCCGCGCGCGCCGGCGCCGACGCGGGCGGCCCGGACCGCGCCGACATCCAGGCCGCGCTGGAGCGCCACGACGGCGTGCTGTCGCAGGCCGCCAGCGAGCTGGGCCTGTCGCGGCAGGCGCTGTACCGGCGCCTGGACCGGCTCGGCATCCGGCGGGACTGACGGCGTCGCGATGCGCTGGCTGCGCCGCCTTCCGCTGGGCCTGGTCGTCAGCGCGGTCGCGGTGCTGCACGTCGCGCTGGCGGCGGCGCTCGCGCTCTGGCTGCAGTCGTGGTTCGCGGAGCCGTGGGTCGCCGGCGTGGTCGCGGTCGCGGTCGTCGCGCCGCTGGCCGCGTGGCAGGTGCGCCGCGCCTTCTCGCCGGTCGCGTCGCTGTTCCGCGCGCTGTCGGGGACCGTGGCCAGCTACCAGGACGGCGACTACGGCTTCGGCCTGTCCTGGGACGGTGGCGGTGCCCTCGGCGAACTGGTCTCCGCGCACAACCGTCTTGGCGACGTCCTCCGCGGGCAGCGGCAGGCGCTGGTGCAACGCGAACTGCTGCTCGACACGATGGTCCAGCACACGCCCGTGGCCATGGTGCTGGTGGACCCGTCGCGCCACATCGTCCACGCGAACCTGGCGGCGCGGAAGCTGCTCGGGGAGGGGCGGCGGCTGGAAGGCCGGGCGTTCGATGCGCTGATGGACGACGCACCGACCGCGATGCGCGAGGCGTTCGAACGCGGCGGCGACGGCATGTTCACCGTCGGCGACGTGGAGCGCGACGAGGAGGACATCTACCACCTGTCGCGGCGGATCTTCCGCCTGAACGGGCGCACCCACGAACTGGTGCTGCTGCGCCAGCTCACCGCGGAACTGCGCCGCCAGGAAGTGCAGACCTGGAAGAAGGTGATCCGGGTGATCAGCCACGAGCTCAACAACTCGCTGGCGCCGATCGCGTCGCTGGCGCATTCGGGCGCGGAGCTGCTGCGCCGCGGGCAACTCGAGCGGCTGCCCGCCGCACTCGGCACCATCGAGGAACGCGCGCGACACCTGGAAGGCTTCATCCGCGACTACGCACGCTTCGCCAAGCTGCCGTCGCCCCGGCGCGAGCCCGTGGACTGGGCGCGCTTCGTCGAGCAGCTGCGCGCGCAGGTCGACTTCCGCTACGAGGGGCGCCGGCTGGTGCCGGGCGCGGACATCGGGCGCTTCGACGCGGCGCAACTGGAACAGGGACTGCTGAACCTGCTGCGCAACGCGCACGAATCCGGCTCGAGCCCGGGGGAAGTGGCGCTGTCGCTGCGCCGCGGCGCCAATGCCTGGCGGCTGGACGTGCTCGACCGCGGCAGCGGCATGAGCGAGGCGGTGCTGGCGAACGCGCTGCTGCCGTTCTATTCCACCAAACGCCACGGCACCGGCCTGGGCCTGGCCCTCGCCCGGGAGATCGCGGAAGCGCATGGCGGCCGCATCGCCCTGCTCAATCGCGACGGCGGCGGGCTGTGCGTGTCCCTCGTCCTGCCCGACTAGCGCTTTTTCTTCGGGCGCTGCCAGCCCTCGACGGTGCCCTGCCGTGCGCGTGCGAGCGTGAGCTGGCCGTCGGGCGCATCCTTCGTGACCACTGACCCCGCGCCGATCGTGGCGTCCCTGCCGATCCTCACCGGCGCGACCAGCGAGGCATTCGAGCCGATGAAGGCGCCGTCCTCGATGGTGGTGGTCGACTTGTTGGCGCCGTCGTAGTTGCAGGTGATGGTCCCGGCACCGACGTTGACGCCCGCACCGACCACCGCGTCGCCCAGGTAGGCGAGGTGGTTGGCCTTGCTGCCGACGCCGAGCGTCGTGTTCTTGGTCTCGACGAAGTTGCCGACATGCACGCCGTCGGCAAGCACCGTGCCGGGGCGCAGCCGCGCGAACGGGCCGACGGTGACCGCGCCTTCGGTGCGCGCGCCATCCAGGTCGCAGTGCGCGCGCACTTCGGTCCCCGCGCCCAGGTCGACGTTGCGCAGGCGGCAGAACGGACCGATCCGCACGCCATCGCCCAGCCGCACCTCGCCCTCGAAGACGACGCTGACGTCGATCTCGACGTCGCGGCCGACGCTGACGCTGCCGCGGATGTCCACGCGCGCCGGGTCCGCCAGCCGTGCGCCCGCGTGACACAGCGACTGCGCCGCCCGGGACTGGAAGGCGCGCTCGAGCTGGGCGAGTTGCCAGGGGTCGTTGGCGCCCTCGGTCTCCACCGGGTCGGACACGAACACGATTTCCGCGCCCGAATACTCCGCCGCGGCCATCGCGAACACGTCGGTCAGGTAGTACTCGCCCTGCGCGTTGTCCGACGACAGGCCGGCCAGCCAGCGCTTCAGCACCGTCGCCTCGGCGGCGAGGATGCCGGTGTTCACGAGCCCGATGGCGCGCTGCTCGGCGTCGGCATCCTTGTGTTCCACGATCGAGGCCACGTTGCCCTGTGCATCGCGCACGATCCGGCCGTAGCCGGTCGGATCGTCCGGTTCGGCCGCGAGCACGGCGAGCCGGCCTGGCGCCGCAAGCAACGCGCGCAACGTGTCGGCACGGATCAACGGGACGTCGCCGTACAGCACCAGCACCTGCGCGCCGTCCGGCACGGCGGGCATCGCCTGCGCGACCGCATGGCCGGTGCCGAGCTGTTCGGCCTGCTCGGCCCACTGCAGCCCCGGCTCGCTTTCGAATGTCGCGAGCACCTGCCCGCTGCCATGGCCATGGACCACATGGATGCCCGCGGGCGACAGTTCGCGGGCGGTCTGGACCACGTGCGCCAGCATCGGGCGGCCGGCGATCCGCTGCAGCACCTTCGGCCGGTCCGACTTCATGCGTTTGCCCTCGCCGGCGGCGAGGATGATCACGTGCAGGGGAGCGGTCATGCGTGGTCCGGTGGATGCCTTGCTTCACGGGATTCTAGCCCGCACCGGCTGTTACGATGCCGACCGATGAGCCTGACCCGACAGAGTCGCCACTACCTGCTGATCGGCGGCGTGCAGTGGTTCGTCGACTGGGCGGTGATGGTCGGGCTCAGCCACTGGGGCATGCCGATCGAACCGGCCAACATCCTCGGCCGGGTCAGTGGCGCCGCGCTGGGCTACTGGCTCAATGGCGCGATCACCTTCGCGGGCGAGGACACCGCGCTGGGCCCGACCCAGTTCAGCCGGTTCGCGCTGATGTGGCTGCTGACCACCGCGATCAGCACCTGGGCGATGGGCAGCATCGACGACTGGTTCGGCCTGAAGTGGGCCTGGCTGGCCAAGCCCGCGGTCGAAGTCGGGCTCGGCGTGTTCGGCTTCGTGCTCTCACGGCACTGGGTCTACAAGCAGTAGCACGCGATCCACCGGCAGTGCCGGCACGGCGCCGCGGTGTCCGCGCATCGGCGTGGCTCGGAACAGCGAGTTCAGGATCGCTTCTTCCGTGGCCTCGGCGACGCCGAGGAACA
>CAMPJU010000173.1 GCA_946886995.1 uncultured Lysobacteraceae bacterium | reverse complement strand
AGCGCACGTCGTGGGCGCGGAACACGTCGATCAGGCGCTCGTAGCGCGCGCGGTCGTCTTCCAGCGACTTCAGCTTGACCCGGCACGAGCCGAAGGCACCGCCGGGGGTGTGGGCGAGCGCACGGATGTTGGCGACCGGTTCCTTCGACGTGTCGATCAGGTCCTCGCGCAGCGCGCCGAGGATCCCGTTGCGCGCCGCAAGCACCTTCACCCTGCGCGCCCGCGCCGCCTGGATGACGGCCGAGGCGGTGGCGTTGATGACGGCGGTGACGCCGCCGGACTGCGCGTACAGCAGGGTTCCGGTGGGCATGGGGCGGAATTCGATACGGTAGACTGCCGAGTCTAGCGTTCGCACCGCGGGCCTGGCGTCATTGCCCGGGCAAACATGGGAATCCTGCACATGCGATTGGTACTTCTCGGCGCACCCGGTTCCGGCAAGGGCACGCAGGCCGCCCGCCTCAAGGACCACCTGCAGGTGCCGCACATCTCCACCGGCGACCTGCTGCGCGCCGAAGTCGCGGCCGGCAGCGCGCTGGGCCTGGCGGCGAAGGAAGTGATGGCCCGCGGCGAGCTGGTGTCCGACGAGATCCTGCTCGGGATGCTGGAGTCGCGTTTCTCGCGCGACGACACGAAGGGCGGCTTCATCCTCGACGGCTATCCGCGCAACCTCGCGCAGGCCGCCGCGCTCGACGGTCTGCTCGCGCGCCTGGGGCAGCCGTTCGACCATGCCGTCCAGCTGGAGGTCCCGACCGACCTGCTGGTCGAGCGAATCGCCGGCCGTGCCGCCGCCGAGGGGCGTGCTGACGACAACCCCGAATCCGTGCGCAAGCGGCTGGATGTCTACGAGAGCCAGACCGCGCCCGTGATCGACTTCTACCGCACCCACGGCCAGCTGAAGATCGTGGACGGCGTGGGCTCGCTGGATGCGGTGTTCAACCGGATCCTGGAGACCATCGCGCCGGTGCCGCCGGTCGGCTGAAACGCGGCGCGGCACCTGGAAGAAGAACGCCCCGGCAAGCCGGGGCGTTCTTTTTGTTGCGAGGTGCTCAAACCGTCACTGGGTGACCAGGTCGAGCCCGTACTGCTGCAGCAGCGGGTTGATCGGCTGGAAGTAGCTGGTGGCCAGCTTCGCCTGCTTGCCCTTGCAGCTGTAGTTGCCGCCCGACAGCACGCCCTGCGCCTGGCCCGCATTGGTGATGAACGAACCGCCCGAGTCGCCGCCCTCGGCGCAGACCTTGACCTGGGTCAGGCCGCCGACCGAGGTGTCGGGATACTGGACGGTCACGTTCTTCGCCTCGATGACGCCGCAGTGCATGCCCGTGGTACGACCGGAACGGCAGACCGCCGCGCCGATCGGCGCCTCCGTGCTGCCGTGCACCGCGATGTCGCCGTCGCCGTACCCGTCGACGACCGGCAGCAGCGAGTGGTTGTTGTCCACCTGCACCCATGCCTTGTCGCCGTTGGGGAAGCTCGAGGCCGCGAACGCGCCGATCTGGCTGACGGTGCGGCGATTGATGGCCACGAACGCGCCATCTCCGGCCGAGCCGCAGTGGCCCGCGGTGGCAAAGCCCTTGGCGCCGTTCCTGGTGACGGCGAACCCGACGGAGCAGTAGTAGTAGTTCGAACCGTCGTTGGACAGGTACTCGCTACCGCCCATCAGGGTCGCCAGCGGCTTCGGCTGCGACGCCATGGTCTGGAAACGCACCGAACCGATGTCGGCCTCGCTGCCTGCCACGAAGTCGATCGCCGAAGCCCGCGCGCCCGGGGCGACGTTGACCGTCACGCTGTTGTTGCGCACGTCGACGAACCAGCCGTAGACGCCGGTGCCGGCACCCCGCTTGGCGGCCGCCCCGTCGAGCTTCGCCTTGGCCATGTTCAGCTCGGCGAAGCTGTCGTCCACCAGCCGGATCGAGGTGCCCCTGGGCAGTCGCTTGGCGCTGTTGGCGGTGGTGGCGACGACCAGCTCGAAGCCGGCCGGGGTGCGTTCGATCCAGCTGCCCGCGAAGTTCGGGCCCTGTGCATCGGCGAGCTGCTTCCCGAGGGTCACGGCCGTGTGCTCGGCCCGCAGGTACTGGGCGAGTTCCGGCCCGGTCAGGCCGAGGTCGCGCTGCATGGCCGACCGCACCGCGGGATTGAGGCCGTCGGGCGAGCCCGGCTTGTCGGGCGTCACCGGAGCCGCGGAGGCGACCATGGCGACGGCGAGGGTGAGGGGCGAAAGCACCAGCAGGCCCCGGGAAACGAACTTGCGCATCTACATTTCTCCTGTTCGGTGAAAGTGGAACGGCAGTGTTTCTGGACGCCGGGACAGCGGCTGACGGCAGCTGGTGGGGGGTCCCCGACGGACCGATCGTCCCAGATGAATGTCCGTTAAATGTGAAAAACGCGTTCGCGCCGGCGACAATCCCCCGCATGGACAGACTCCACATCCTCGGCATCGCCGGGACCTTCATGGGCGGCGTCGCCGCCCTGGCCCGGGAACTCGGCCACCACGTCGAAGGCAGCGACCGCGCGGTCTATCCGCCCATGTCCACCCAGCTCGAGCGGCTGGGCATCACGCTGCACCAGGGGTACGACCCGGGCCACGTATCGGCCGACTGCGACACGGTGGTGATCGGCAACGCGTTGTCGCGCGGCAACGACGCGGTGGAGCAGGTGCTCGACGATGGGCGTGCCTACACCTCCGGCGCGCAATGGCTCGCCGAGCAGGTCCTGCCCGGACGGGACGTCCTCGCGGTCGCGGGGACCCACGGCAAGACCACGACGAGCACGATCCTGGCGTACCTGCTCCAGGCCGCCGGGCGCGAGCCCGGCTTCCTGATCGGTGGCGTGGCCGAGGATTTCGGCGTTTCGGCAAGGCTCGGTGGCGGGCGGGAGTTCGTCGTGGAGGCGGACGAGTACGACACCGCGTTCTTCGACAAGCGCAGCAAGTTCGTCCACTACCGGCCGCGGGTGGCGATCCTCAACAACCTCGAGTTCGACCACGCGGACATCTTTCCCGACATCGCGGCCATCCAGCGCCAGTTCCACCACCTGGTGCGCACGGTTCCGCGCAACGGGAGGTTGATCGTGAATGGCGAGGACCCGGCGCTGGCCGAGGTGCTGGCGATGGGGTGCTGGACGCCGGTGGAGACGTTCGGCCTGGGCGACGGACACGATTGGCAGGCGCGGCTGGTGGCGGCCGACGGCGGCGTGTTCGAGGTCCTGCACCGCGGCCAGGTGCTAGGCGAGGTGACATGGCCGCTGCTCGGCAACCACAACGTGCGCAACGCGCTGGCGTCGCTCGCGGCGGCGCACGCCGTGGGCGTCGACGTGGCCGGGGTGCTCCCGGCGCTGTCCGGGTTCCGCAGCGTCAAGCGCCGGATGGAAGTGCTGGGCCGGGCGCGCGGCGTGACCGTCTACGACGACTTCGCGCACCATCCGACCGCCATCGCGACGACGCTCGCGGGGCTGCGGGCGAAGGTGGGCCGCGCGCGCATCCTGGTGGCGATGGAGCCGCGCAGCAACTCGATGCGGCTGGGTGCGCATGCCGACGCGCTGGCGCCATCGCTCACCGATGCGGATGCGGTGGTCTTCCTGCACCGTCCGGAACTGGCGTGGGATGCCGGCGCCGTCGTCGGGTCGCTGCGCGGGGAAGGCATCGCCGTGCCCGACAGCGACGCGCTGGTGGACGACCTCGTGCAGCGCGCGGCGGACGGCGACCACGTGGTGTTCATGTCGAACGGCGGGTTCGACGGCGCTCCGCGCCGGTTCCTGGCCGCCCTGCAACGACAGTGAGCTCCGACGCGGAGCGCCTGCTGTTTCCGTTGCCGACCGTGCTGGTGCCCGGCGCGATCCTGGGGCTGCGGGTGTTCGAAGCGCGCTACCTGGACCTGGTGTCCGAGTGCAGCCGCACGGGCCGCGGCTTCGGCGTCTGCCTGCTGGTCGAGGACGGGGACGCAGGCGCCGGCGCCACGCCGGCGGCGCACGGGACCGAGGCGGTGAT
>CAMPJU010000172.1 GCA_946886995.1 uncultured Lysobacteraceae bacterium | reverse complement strand
CGGATTGCAGCAGCTGTTCGGCGACGCCTGGGAATGGACCTCCAGCGCCTACGCGCCGTATCCCGGATTCAAGCCCATGGACGGCGCGCTCGGCGAATACAACGGCAAGTTCATGTGCAGCCAGCAGGTGCTGCGCGGCGGCAGCTGCGCCAGCGCGGCCGACCACCTACGCGCGAGCTACCGCAATTTCTTCCAGCCACCGGACCGGTGGCAGTTCTCCGGGCTGCGCCTGGCAAGGGACCTGCCCGCATGAACGCCGTCGCCGCCCGCGCCGTCGCGCGCCTCACCGACCTGCGCCCCACGCCCGACGACATCCTGGGCGACGTGCTGAAGGGACTCGCCCGCACGCCAAAGCGCCTGTCGTCGAAGTACTTCTACGACGCCGAGGGGTCGCGCCTGTTCGAGGCGATCACCCGCACGCCCGAGTACTACCCGACGCGCGTCGAGCTGGCGCTGATGGAAGCGTGCGCCGGCGAAATCGCCCACGTCGTCGGCCCGCGCGCGCACGTGGTCGAGTACGGCAGCGGCAGCGGGCGCAAGACGCGCCTGCTGCTGGACGCGCTGGCCGACCCGGTCGCCTACACGCCCATCGAGATCTCGCGCACCGCGCTGCTCGCCAGCGTCGAGCGCCTGGCCGAAGAGTTCGACGACATCGAGCTGCTGCCGGTGTGCGCCGACTTCACCCAACCGGTTCCACTGCCGCGCCCGACACGTGCGCCCGCGCGCGTGCTGGTGTTCTTCCCGGGCTCCACCCTCGGCAACTTCGAACACGACGACGCCGTCGCGCTGCTGCGCAGCATGCGCAAGACGATGGGCGAGGGCGGCGCGGCGCTGGTGGGCATCGACCTGGACAAGGACCCGGCGCTGATCGAGGCCGCCTACAACGATGCGGCGGGGGTCACCGCGGCATTCACCCTGAACCTGCTGGCGCGGCTCAACCGCGAGATCGGCAGCGACTTCGACCTGTCGGCGTTCTCGCACCGCGCCCGCTACGACGTGGAGGGCCAGCGCATCGAGACCTTCCTGGTCAGCGCGCGCGACCAGCGGGTCACCATCGGCGACCAGGCATTCGACTTCGCCGAGGGCGAAGCGATGCAGGTCGAGTACAGCCACAAGTACGACGACGCCTCGTTTGCCGCGCTGGCCGCCGAGGCGGGACTACGCGTGGCCGAAGCCTGGAACGACCCGCGCGACTGGTTCGGGCAACGCCTGCTGGTGCCGGCATGAACAAGTCCGGTGAAGGCGCACCCGATTGCGGCCGCCCGCCCGCGAAGTACGACGACCTTCGGGCCCTGTTCCTCAACTGCACCCTCAAGCGCGGCGGCGAGCCCTCGCACACGCAGCGGCTGGCGAACGTCGCGATGGCGATCATGCGCGCGCAGGGCGTGACGGTGGACTGCGTACGCCCGGTCGACCTCGACCTTCCCCCCGGCGTCCAGCCCGACATGCGCGAGCACGGCTTCGACCGCGACGACTGGCCGGCGCTGCGCGAGCGCGTGCTTGCTGCGGACATCCTGGTGCTGTGCACGCCCATCTGGCTGGGCGAGGAGAGCTCGGTCTGTCGCCGCGTGATCGAGCGCCTGTACGGCGAGGGGGGCAAGCTCAACGACGCCGGGCAGTTCCTGTTCTACGGCCGGGTCGGCGGGTGCCTGGTGACCGGCAACGAGGACGGCGCCAAGCACATCGGCATGACCATCGTGTACGGCCTGCAGCACCTCGGATTCGCGATCCCCCCGAATGCGGACGCCGCGTGGGTCGGCGAAGCCGGTCCCGGCAAGTCGTACGGGGACGAGGATGCGGGGTTCGACAACGACTTCACCCAGCGCAACACGGCGTTCCTGGCCTGGAACCTGATGCACCTGGCGCGTCTGCTGAAGGATGCGGGTGGCTTTCCCGCGCATGGCAACCAGCGCCGGCTCTGGGACGAGGGCTGCCGGTTCGACCACCCCGGCGCCGCCGAGGCGGCACGCGACGACGACTGAGTGGCCGCCGATCCCAACCGGCAGGCCGCGTCGCAGGCGGGGCTGCGCCATGTCTCGGACGACATGCCGGGCATCGGGCGGCGCCGCAAGGGCGATGGCTTCACCTATGTCGATGCGGACGGCGCGACGGTGCGCGACGCCGACACGCTTGCGCGCATCCGCAAGCTGGCGATCCCGCCGGCATGGACCGATGTCTGGATCTGCCCGCGCGCCAACGGCCACGTGCAGGCGACCGGACGCGACGCGAAGGGACGCAAGCAGTACCGCTACCACGCGCAATGGCAGGAGCTGCGCGGCACCGGCAAGTTCGGGCGGATCGTCGCGTTCGGGGCCGCGCTGCCGAAGCTGCGCAGGCGGCTGCGTCGCGACCTCGCGCAACGCGGTTTCCCGCGCGACAAGGTGCTGGCGATCGTCGTCTCGGTCCTGTCGGAAACCCTGGTGCGGGTCGGCAACGCGGACTACGCGCGCAGCAACAAGTCGTTCGGCCTCACGACGCTGCGCAACCACCACGTGAAGTTCGTGCGCGGCGGCCGGGCGCGCCTGCGGTTCCGGGGCAAGGGCGGGCAATTGCAGGACGTCGCGGTCGACGACGCGAAGCTGGTCGCGCTGGTCAGGCACTGCCAGCAGCTGCCGGGGCAGGCGCTGTTCCAGTATCGCGACGACGACGGCGACCTGCGCCCCGTCGATTCCGGCGCGGTCAACGACTACCTGCGCGAGCGCATGGGCGAAACCTTCACCGCCAAGGACTTCCGGACCTGGGGCGCGACGCTGGCCGCATTCCAGCGGCTGGCCCGCACGACGTTGCCGTACCGCGCCGGGCCGGGTGGCACGCAGGCAGAACCCAGCGAGCGGGCGCTGGCGGGCCTTGAAAACGCGGTCGTGCGCGAAGTGGCTGATGCGCTGGGCAACACGCCGGCGATCTGCCGCAAGGCGTACATCGACCCCTGCGTCTTCGCCGGCTGGCGCGACGGCAGCCTGGCACGCGCCGCCGCGGCCGGCGGCGCCAACGGCGCGCGGGGCGAGCGCCAGTGGGAGCAGGCGGCGCTGCGGTTCCTGCGCCGCGCCCACAAGCAGCGCTGAGCGCCCGCCGTGGGCGCCGCCTACACAGGACCGGGGGCAGACTCGTGGACTCCCAGCCCCGCGTGAGGTGTCCGATGGCCCGCTGCGACATGTGCGGCAACGAGTACGACAAGACCTTCCGGATCGAGGGTCCCCGCGGCAACGGCACCTTCGATTCGTTCGAGTGCGCGATCCATGCGCTGGCGCCGGTCTGCGCCCACTGCGGCTGCAGGATCGTCGGCCACGGCGCCGAGCACGACGGCACGTTCTACTGCTGCGCGCACTGCGCGAAGGAATCCGGCGTGGTCGGCATCGACGACCGGATCTGACCGCGCGCATGGTGGAACGGACGCCCGACAAGGACGTGCAACGCGAGCTGCAGCGGACAGGCGCCGCCGAGGCCCCGCCGTCGCGGCCGGTCCGCGGGCGGCACAAGGTCTGGCTGGCCGGCTACCTGCTGCTGCTCCTGGCGCTCGGCGTCACGTACTACCTGTTGCGCCTGCACTGGTTCGGCTTCGACGACCGCTTCGCGCCGCTGCTGCGCCGCGCCGTGCTCGGCGCGATGGCGGTCGCCCTCGTGCTCGCGTTGGCGCGCGCCATCGATGCCTTCGTCATCGAACGCGCGTGCAGCCCGGTCAGCCAGTACAACTTCAAGCGCATCCTGCGCCTGGCCGTCGGGGTGGTGCTGGCGACGATCCTGGTCTCGGTGCTGTTCGCCAACTGGTACGCCGCCGCGGCTTCGCTCGGCCTGATCTCGCTGGTCCTCGGCTTCGCGCTGCAGACGCCGATCACCAGCCTGATCGGCTGGGGCTACATCCTGGCCAGGGAGCCGTACCGGATCGGCGACCGCATCCGCATCGGCGAGCACACCGGCGACGTGATCGCGGTGAGCTACCTGGACACCACGCTGTGGGAGGTGGGTGGCGACTACGTGTCCACCGACCACCCGAGCGGACGCCT
>CAMPJU010000171.1 GCA_946886995.1 uncultured Lysobacteraceae bacterium | reverse complement strand
GCCGGCGGCGATCATCAGCTGCTCGCGCACCAGGTCGATGCCGGTGACCATCTCGGTGACCGGGTGCTCGACCTGGATGCGGGTGTTCATCTCGATGAAGTAGAAGCGGCCGTTCTCGTACAGGAACTCGAACGTGCCGGCGCCGCGGTAGCCGATGCGGATGCAGGCCTCGACGCACACCTTGCCGATCTCCGCGCGCTGGTCCGGGGTGATGCCCGGCGCCGGGGCTTCCTCGACGACCTTCTGGTGGCGCCGCTGCATGGAGCAGTCGCGCTCGCCCAGGTGGATCGCGTTGCCCTGGCCGTCGGCGAGGACCTGGATCTCCACGTGGCGCGGGTTCTCCAGGAACTTCTCCATGTAGACCATGTCGTTGCCGAACGCGGCCTTGGCCTCGCTCTTGGTGGTCGCGATGGCGTTGTGCAGCGCGGCCTCGGTATGCACCACGCGCATGCCGCGCCCGCCGCCGCCGCCGGCCGCCTTGACGATGACCGGGTAGCCGATCTCGCGCGCGATCTTGGTGTTGGTGGCCGCATCGTCGCCGAGCGGGCCGCCGCTGCCGGGCACGCACGGCACGCCGGCTTCCTTCATGGCGCGGATCGCCTCGACCTTGTCGCCCATCAGGCGGATGGTGTCGGCCTTGGGGCCGATGAAGATGAAGCCCGACTGCTCCACGCGCTCGGCGAACGCGGCGTTCTCGCTGAGGAAGCCGTAGCCGGGGTGGATGGCCTGGGCGTCGGTGACCTCGGCCGCGGCGATGATCGCCGGCATGTTGAGGTAGCTCTCGCTCGAGGGCGCCGGGCCGATGCAGACCGACTCGTCGGCCATCGCGACGTGCTTGAGGTTGCGGTCGACGGTGGAGTGCACCGCGACCGTGCGGATGCCGAGCGCGTGGCACGCGCGCAGGATGCGCAGCGCGATCTCACCGCGGTTGGCGATTACGACCTTGTCGAGCATCTGTGCGCCTCAGCCGATGACGAACAGGGGTTCGTCGAACTCGACCGGCTGGCCGTTCTCGGCGATCACCTTGAGCACGGTGCCGGAGACTTCGGCCTCGATCGGGTTGAACATCTTCATCGCCTCGATGATGCCGAGGGTGTCGCCGGCCTTGACCTGCTGGCCGACGGTGACGAACGGCGGCTTGTCCGGGGACGGCGACGCGTAGAAGGTGCCGACCATCGGCGCGCGGACCACGTCGCCGTCGGGCAACCCGCCGCCGCTGCCGCCGGCATCGCCGGAGCCGCCGGTGGGGCCATCGACCGGGGACTGCATGGGCATCGCGCGCGGCGCCTCGTGCACCGCGTGCATCGGCGCGGCCATGGCGGTGCCGCCGCGCGGGGCCCGCGCCAGGCGCACCGATTCCTCGCCCTCCTTGATCTCGATTTCGGAGAGGTTCGACGCTTCCAGCAGGTCGATGAGCTTCTTGATCTTGCGCAGGTCCATGTGGGCCTCTACTGATTGATGCGGGGGGTCGTGCGTGCGGTCATGCGGGCGTGCGGTCCAAACGGGCGAGTGCCGCGTCCAGGGCATAGCGGTAGCTGTCGGCCCCGAAGCCGGCGACGACGCCGACCGCGAGGTCGCTGAAGTAACTGGTCCGCCGGAACGGCTCGCGGGCGTGCGGGTTGGACAGGTGGACTTCGATGAAGGGCAGGGCCACCGCCGCCAGGGCATCGCGCAGGGCGACCGAGGTATGGGTGAACCCGCCGGGGTTGAGCAGCAGGAACGCGGTGCCGTCGTCGCGTGCGGCCTGCACGCGGTCGACCAGCACGTGCTCGGCGTTGGACTGCAGGGTCTCGAGGGCGTGGCCGGCGGCGTGGGCGGCGGTCTTCAGCGCGTCGTCGATCTCCGCCAGCGTGGCGCGGCCATAGACCTCGGGCTCGCGCGTGCCGAGCAGGTTGAGGTTGGGGCCATGCAGGACCAGCAGCTGCGCCATCCAGGGTGCGGCCAACGCGGAAAGGACCGGCAGTCTGCGCGAACGCCCGGCCGCGTGTCCAGTGAAATGCAACCGCGTTCGCCGACGTTCGCCGGGATTTAAGCGTTTGTTTGAGTCAGGGGGTGCGCCGTGCGCCGGCCAGTCCGTCGGCCGCCCAGGCGTCGATTTCGCCGTGGGCGAAGGGTCCGATCTTCTGGCGGACCAGTCGGCCGTCCCCGTCCAGCAGGGCGGTGTAGGGCAGCACCCCGGCGGGATTGCCCAGGCGGACGCCGGCGTCGGCGGGCCCGGGCGCGTCCAGCAGGATCGCGTAGTCGACGGGGATGCGTTGCAGGAAGGCCTCGACCGCCTGGCGGTCGTCCAGGGCGATGCCGACCACCTGGACACCGTTGTCGCCCTGTTCAGCGTGGTATCGCTGGAGTTCCGGCATCTCCTCGATGCAGGGGGCGCACCAGCTGGCCCAGACGTTGACCAGTATCGGCCGGCCGACGGTGGCGTCGGGCACGGCCGCCTCGCCGCCATCGAGGCTCTCCAGCACAATGGGCTGCACGATGTCGCCACGTTCGGCGACGATCACGCCTTCAGGGGCTTCCGGCGCGGTGGCCGAAAGCACGCCCTGCACCGCGCGCTGGCCAGCCTCGGTCGCGAGCAGCGGACCCGGTCCCCGGACCGCCAATGCCGCCACGACCCCGAGCGTGCCGGCCGCCAGCGCCACGAGCACGACCCTGGTGCTCCCCCGCATCAGTCCGCCCCGGCAGCGCGGTCGACGCGCGCCGAAAACGCGGCGGCGTCCTCGAAGCCGTACAGCCGGAGGTCGCGCCGTTCGGTGCCTTCCACGAAGAACAGCGTGGCGGGCGGGCCGACGACGCCGGACCGCCGCATCAACGCCTGGTCGACCGCGTCGTTCGCGGTGACATCGGCCTTCAGCAGCACGAAGCCGTCCAGTGCGTCGTGCACCTGCGGCTCGGTGAAGGTGTACTTCTCCATTTCCTTGCAGGCCACGCACCAGTCGGCATAGAAGTCGAACAGCAGCGGACGACCGGCGGCGCGCGCCGCGGCGACCTCGCGGTCCAGGTCCTCGACCGACTTGATCATGCGGAACTCGAGCTTGCGCGCCGGTTCGCCGGACAGTGCGGCGAGCGGCCGCAGCGGATCGTTGCCGCCCGCCCATGCGCCGATCAGTTGCGCCGCGCCGACGACCAGCAGGACCAGGCCGGCGAAGCGCGCCAGCAGCCGCGTGGTCGCGGGCGCGTCCGGCCGGGGCAGCCCCAGCGTCCACGCCGCGGCGCCCAGTGCCAGCACGCCCCACAGCGCGAGTGCCGCCGGACCCGGGAGGATCCGCGACAGCATCCACACCGCGAGCCCCAGGAACACGAAGCCGAACACGCGCTGCACCCGCGTCATCCACGGGCCGGACGTGGGCAGCCCGCGTCCCGCGGCCACGCCGAACGCCAGCAGCGGCAGGCCCATGCCGATCGCGAGCGCGAACAGCGCCGCGCCACCGAACACCGGGTCGCGCGACTGGCTGATGTAGAGCACGGCCGCGGCCAGCGGAGGCGCCACGCACGGGCCGACGATCAGCGCCGACAACGCACCCATCGCTGCGACGCCCGGCCACGAGCCGCCGCGCTGGCGGTCGGCCACCTCGCCCAGGCGCGCGCGCAATGCGGCGGGCAACTGCAGCTCGTACAGCCCGAACATCGACAACGCCAGCGCGACGAACAGGGCGGCGAACGCGGTGATCACCCACGGGTGCTGGAACGCGACCTGCAGGTTGGCGCCGACGAGTCCCGCGACGACGCCGGCCGCGGTGAACACCAGTGCATTGGCCAGGATGTAGACCGACGACAGCGCGAGCGCGCGCCCGGTGCCGAGGCGGCCGCCGTGTGCCGCTGACGCGCCGGCGATCAGGCCGGACAGGATCGGGATCATCGGCAACACGCAGGGGGTGAACGCCAGCAGCAAGCCGGCGCCGAGGAACAGCAGCAATGCGACGCCGCGCCCCTGGCCGGCGAGTTGCGCCGCGAGTCGTTCGTCCTCGGCGGCGGCAGCGGGCACGGACGCCGACGCGACGGGGTCC
>CAMPJU010000170.1 GCA_946886995.1 uncultured Lysobacteraceae bacterium | reverse complement strand
ATCAGTCTCTCCTGGGCTCTGAGTTGGGTATCAGCTACCGGCCCGCCGGCAAGAGTCGCGCGTTGCCGTAGCGGCGCCGGCCATCGATGACCTCGACCTCGACATCGCGCGCCAGGCGGTAGTGCTGCAGTCCGTCGTCGCAGACGATGACGTCGCAACCGGCCTCGACCAGTGCGCGCGCGGCGGCGACCCGGTCGCGGTCGACGCGCACCTTCGCCCCGGCCCGTTGCGCGACCAGCAGCGGCTCGTCGCCCACCAGTGACGCGTCGTCGCCGGCTTCGACCCAGCGCGGCGTGGCTTCGTCGCGCCGCCCGTAGCCGCGGCTGGCCACGCCCGGGTTGCGGCCCGCCTGGCGCAGGCGCTGCACCAGCGCGATCGCGAACGGAGTCTTGCCGGTCCCGCCCGCCGTCAGGTTGCCCACCACGACGACCGGCACGGCAACGCGGTGGACGCGCAGCAGGCCCCGGCGGTACAGCCAGCGGCGCAGTCCCGCCACCACGCCGTACACGGCCGCGACCACGCTGGCGGCGGCCGGCACCGGGGCGTCGCCGTACCAGTGCGCCGGCGGCTGCGTGCGCCGGCGGCTCATGCACCCGCGCTCATGCGTCGCGGAACTGCATCTGGTGCAGGCGGGTGTACAGGCCGCCGCGCGCCAGCAGTTCGGCGTGCGTGCCCTGCTCCACCAGCTCGCCCTGCTCGAGTACCAGCACCTGGTCGGCGTGCTCGATGGTCGACAGCCGGTGCGCGATCACCAGCGTCGTGCGGTCGGGCATCAGGTGCGACAGCGCGTCCTGCACCAGGCGTTCGGATTCGTTGTCCAGCGCGGCGGTGGCCTCGTCCAGGATCAGCACCGGCGCGTCGCGCAGGATCGCGCGCGCGATCGCCAGGCGCTGGCGCTGCCCGCCGGACAACAGCGCGCCGTTCTCGCCGATCGGCGTGTCCAGGCCCTGCGGCAGGCGGCTGATGAACTCCCAGGCGTTGGCGGCCTCGGCCGCCTTGCGCAGCAAGCCCTCGTCGGCCTCGGTGGCATACGCGATGTTGGCCGCGACGGTGTCGTCGAACAGCATCACCCGCTGCCCGACCAGCGCGACCTGGCGGCGCAGGTCGGCCAGCCGGTAGTCCGCCAGCGGCACGCCGTCGAGGGTGATCGTGCCGGACGACGGTTCGTAGAAGCGCGGCACCAGGCGCGCCAGGCTGGTCTTGCCGCTGCCGGACCGTCCGACGATCGCGGTGACGGTGCCCGGCTTCGCGGTGAAACTGACGTCGCGCAGCGCCGCCGCGTCCTTGCCCTGGTACTGCAGCGACACCTGGTCGAAGACCAGCTCGCCGCGCGCGCGCGCGAGGGCCACGCGGCCGGTGTCGGCCTCCTCGCCGCTGTCTAGCACCACGAAGATGCGCTCGGCCGCGGCGACGCCGCGGGAGATCGCACCCTGGATCCCGGTGATGCGGCGCAGCGACGGGATGATCGCCATCATCGCGGTCATCAGCGCCACGAACTCGCCGGCATTCAACCGCCCGGCGAGCGATTCCCGCGCTGCCACCCACACGATCGCCGCCAGCGCGAGCGCGGCCAGGATCTGCACCACGGCCGAGGCCGACGCCTTGGTCGCGTCGATCTTCAGGTTCAGGTGCAGGATGCGATTCGCGATCCGGGCGTAGCGCGCGCCCTCGAAGCCCTGCGCGCCATGCACCTTGACGTCCTGCTGCGCGGCCAGCGACTGCTCGGCGGCCTGGGCCATCTCGGCCATGCCGTCCTGCACCCGGCTGCTGATCCGCCGGTAGCGCCGCCCGACATACCAGACGATGACTCCGATCAGCGGCGCGATCACCAGCATCGCCAGGCTGACCTTGACCGAGGTGCTGAGCATCACGCCCAGCAGGAACAACACCACGATCGAGTCGGTGACGATGATCTTCAGCGCGTTGGCGCTGGCCTGCGTGACCTGCTCGGTGTCGAAGTTCAGGCGGCTGACCATGCCCGGCACCGACTCGGTGTCGAACTGGCTGCTGGGCAGCCGCAGGTACTTGCCGAGAATCTGCTCGCGCAGGTCGCGCACGACGCTGCGCCCGGCGCGCGCCATGCCGTAATCGGTGACGAACGTGGCCACGCCGCGGGCCAGGAACAGGCCGATGATGACCAGCGGCAGCCGCGTCGCCGCTCCCGGCTTGGGGTCGACGAAACCGTCGTTGACCAGGTCCTCCATCAGCTTGATGAAGTAGCCACCGGCCAGGCCCTCGACGACCATGCCGATCGTGGCCACCGCCAGCAGCGGCCAGTAGCGCGACGCCTTGCCCAGCAGGCGCCGGTAGGTCGGCCAGGCGGGCGTGTCCTGGCTCATTCGGCCGGCGCCGTCGCGATGGACACGCGGGTGAAGCCGAGCTGCCCCACGGCATCGAGCGCCGTCACCACGGACTGGTGCGGGGTGCGCGCGTCGGCACGCAGGATCACCGGGCGCTCGCGGTCGTCGCCGGCGACCTCGGCGATGACGGTGCGCAGCGCATCGATGTCGGTGCGCAGCACCTCGCGGTCCTGCACGAAGTAGCGGCCGTCGGCGTTCACCAGCACGGTGAGCGCGCGGGTGTCGGACGTCGCCGGATCGCCGGTGGCCTGCGGCAGCTCCAGCTCGAGCATCGAGCGCGCATCGAACGTGGTCGTGACCACGAAGAAGATGATCAGCACCAGGATGACGTCGATGAGCGGGACCAGGTTGATGTCCGGCTCGTCGAACGCGCGGTGGTCACGGATCCGCATGGGGCTCCAGCACGTCCATCAGCGCGATCGCCTCGTGCTCCATGTCGACGATGTAGGTGCCGATGCGCGCGCGGAAGTAGCGGTGGAACGCCAGCGCGGGGATCGCCACGATCATGCCGGTCGCGGTGCACACCAGCGCCTTGCCGATGCCGCCCGCCAGCTGGTTCACGTCGCCGACGCCGTGGTCGAGGATGCCCAGGAACATCTGGATCATGCCGACCACGGTGCCGAACAGGCCCAGCAGCGGACCGGCCGCGGCGATGGTGCCGAGAGCGTTGAGGTAGCGCTCCATCCGGTGCACGAGGTGGCGGCCGACGTCCTCTATGCGCTCGCGGACCTGCTCGCGAGGACGGTGGCGCACGTCGAGCGCGGCGGCCAGCAGTTCGCCCAGCGGCGAGGTCGTGCGCAGCGACTGGATGTGGTTCGGGTCCAGGCGGCCGTGCGCGGCCCAGGCGCGGACCTCCTCGCCCAGCCCGGGCGGCAGCACGGTCCGGCGGCGCAGGGTCCAGAAGCGTTCGACGATGATCGCCAGCGCCAGCGCCGACAGCAGCAGCAGCGGGATCATCGGCCACCCACCCGCCAGGACCAGTTCCAGCACGCGCCAACCTCCGGCCCCGGGGGCCCAACCGAACGACGGCGGACAGGATAGCCCAGCGCCCGTGGGGGTCAGCGCGCCCGCTGGCGCACCGCGTCCCACAGCCTGCGGTGGGTGCCGCGCCGGCCCTCGACCCGGATGCCGCGCGCCTCCACGCGGACGCGCAGCGCCCCGGCTTCGGCCGTGTTCGACAGGCGTGCACCCGCCCCGGCCCAGCGTTCGACGATCAGCGGGTGCGGATGGTTGAAGTGGCTGTCCGCGCCGGCCGCCACCAGCGCGTGGGCCGCGCCGGTGGCGTGCACGAAGTCCCAATCGGAGGAGTGGCGGCTGCCGTGGTGCGCGACCTGGACGACGTCGGCCCGGACGTCCGCGGGATCCGCCGCCAGCAACTTGCGCTCCACGTAGTCGCCGATGTCGCCGGTGAGCAGCGCCGATCCGTGCGGCGACTCGATCCGCAGCACGCAGCTGGCCTCGTTGCCGAAGTAGGGAAAGAACGGCGCCGGATGCAGGAAGCGGAACCGCACGCCGTCCCATTCCCAGGCATGGCCGGCCAGGCAGTCGAACTCCGACGCGACCGGTGAGCCGGCGGGTGCGTAGACCGGCGCGGGGAATGCCGCGCGCACCGATGGCCAACCGCCGGCGTGGTCGTTGTCACCGTGGCTGGCCACCGCCGCATCGAGCCGACGCA
>CAMPJU010000169.1 GCA_946886995.1 uncultured Lysobacteraceae bacterium | reverse complement strand
CTACTGCTCGGCAACAAGCCCGTCGTGACCAACACGCTGAACATTCCCAAGCCGCCGGCCGGCCAGCCGACGCTGCTGACCTGGGACGAGGTGACCACCGCGTTCCACGAGTTCGGGCACGCCCTGCACGGGATGTTCTCCAACGTGGAGTACCCGTATTTCGCCGGGACCAGCGTCCCGCGCGACTTCGTCGAGTACCCGTCGCAGGTCAACGAGATGTGGGCCGACTGGCCGAGCGTGCTCGCCAACTACGCCAAGCACCACGAGACCGGCGAGCCGATGCCGCAGGAACTGCTGGACAAGGTGCTGGCGACGGCGAAGTTCAACCAGGGCTTCGCCACCACCGAATACCTGGCCGCGGCGATGCTCGACCAGCGCTGGCACCAGGTCGGCGCGGACGCGATCCCCGAAGCGGACGGCGTCATGGCGTTCGAGGCGGCTGCGCTCGCGGCGGACGGCACCGATTTCTACGCGGTGCCGCCACGTTATCGCACGCCGTATTTCAGCCACATCATGGGCGGTTACTCGGCGGGCTACTACGCCTACATCTGGTCGGAGGTGCTCGACGCCAACAGCGTGAAGTGGCTCGAGGACCACGGCGGACTGACGCGCGCCAACGGCGACCACTTCCGGGCGACGCTGCTGTCGCAGGGCGGCAGCAAGGACGCGCTGCAACTGTTCCAGGACTTCGCCGGGCACGCGCCGCGGATCGAGCCGTTGCTGGAGCGTCGTGGCCTGGATACGCCGGTCGCCGACGACGTGGCGCCGCCGGCCGGACAGGGTGAAAGCGAAGCGGACATGCCGTCGCAGGGCTGATCCGCGAACCCGTCGGAACCGAAGCCGCCCGGAGCAGTCCGGGCGGCTTCACTTTTTTCAGTCGACCACGACCCAGTCGACATCGGCCACGGCCGGCAGCCCCATCTGCAGCTGGTGGTTCGCCGACATCCAGATCGTGTTGCGTCCGCTCGTGGCGTGTCGCCACATCAGGTCGTCCTGGAGGTCGCCGGAGTAATCTCCGATCGCGACGACCTCCCACCCGAGGTCCGCCACCCCCATGACGTCGATCGGCTGCGAGTACCTCGCGCCCGACCAGGCGGCCATTGCCCCGGTGTCGCCGCGACGCCAGAGGATGTCCGCGCGGTGGTCGCCGTCGAAATCGCCGGCGCCGACGACCTGCCAGGCCTGGTTGGTCACGCCGGTCACGGCCTGGGTCGCGCCCGGATTGGCCGAGCGCCAGATGACGTTCGCGCCCGAGACGCGATTGCGCCAGAGCACGTCGTCCCGTCCGTCGGCATCGAAATCCGCGATCGCGGCGACCTGCCAGGACGCGGGCGCGGCGCCCGCAGGGCGCTGGCCAGCCGCCTTGCCGCCGTTCCAGATGGCGTTGGCGCCCGTGCGCGCGTTCCGCCACAGCACGTCGTCGCGCCCGTCACCGTCGAAGTCGCCCGCGCCCGAGACCTGCCAGTCCTGGTCGGCGACGACGCCCGCGGACCAGGCGGTCGTCGGGTCGGCCGCGGGCCAGGCTGCATTCGCGCCCGTAACGGCATGGCGCCAGAACAGGTCGGCGCTGCCGTTTCCATCCAGGTCGCCGATCGCGACGATCCGCCACGCCGGATCGCCGACGCGGCCGCTGGTGCGCGCGTCCTGCGCGCGGGCTGCGGGCCACCACGCGATGGAGCCGCCAGTGTCGTCACGCCACAGCACGTCCGAGACGCGGTTGGCGTCGAAGTCGCTGCGCGGCGGCGGGTCGTTGTTCGGTCCGTCGTAGGTCACGACGACCACGCCGTCCGTGAACGCATCGAAGGCATGGACCATGACGTGGTAACGGCCGGGTTCCGTCGTGATGTACTGCGTCACTTCGATGCTGTCCGGCGAATTCATGCGGCGGTCGTACAGCGACAGCGTGGGCGGCGCGCCACGCTTGACGTAGAGGTCGGCATCTCCGTTGTCCCCCTTGAGCAGCAGGCGCAGCAGCCGGGACCCGGGTGGAATGTCGATGTAGAAACGGCGGATGTCGCCCGCCTCCCCGGAAACCCCATGGCCCTGGCCGCGCCACATGCGCGTGCCGGGGTCTGCCGACGCGTGGACCTCGCGTCGCTTGCGGAGCGATGCCCCGGCGTCGTCGGTGACCGTCAATGTCACCTCATAGGTCCCGTCCGCCGCGTACGTCTTGTCCGGTGCGGCCCGTGTCGACCCCGTCCCGTCCCCGAAGTCCCAGGCGTGGGCGACGATCGTGCCGTCGTGGTCGACCGATCCGTCCTGGAACTGGACGACACGCCCGGCCGCGGCCACGTCGAAATCGGGCAGCGGCGGACCATTGCCCACGCCGGGGCTCAGGTAGCGATGCACCCAGGGGAACACGACGTCGAAGCGGGAGTAGTAGTCGAGGTTCGCGGGGTCGGACAGGTCGCCGGTCGTCTCGCAGGTCGAGTAGCCGCCGAGCAATCCGCCCACGAGCAGGAAGTCGGACGATTCGCGCACGAACAGCCCGGAACCGCTGCTGCCCGGTTCGGTCGCACCGTCGAGCCAGCCGGCCGCCAGCAGGACATCGAGCGTTTCCGCGCCGCGCGTGCGACCCACGGACACCTTCTTCAGGTCGCCCGCGGGATGGTGGATGCCGACCACGTCGACGTTTCCTTCGACCGGTGCGGCGCGCCAGCCGGCAAACGTGGTGCCCGTCGGCGGCGTCCTGCGCATCCGCAGCAGCACCGCGTCGGTGTCCTCGTCGCCGTGGAGGTAGTCGGAAGGGCTCTCGAAGCTGACCGGATTCCTCGTCGTACTGCCGCAGGTCGTCGCCTCGTACCGCCACGACGTTACGAGCGTATTGGCCACGCCCACGTCCGGAATGCAGTGGTACGCCGTGTAGAGATACGGCACCTGGGTCGACTGGTCGGTGTCGTTGAGCAACGTCCCGGTGCACGAGAAGCTGGCGCCATGCAGGGTGTACATCAGCAGGGCCACGGCGTCCTTCGCGGCGACATACCCGGGCCCGAACTCTTCGACGCGACATGCGGCATCGACCTGGCAGGCCTGCGCGCCGGCGGCGGCCACGCCCGCGCGGAACGCCGCGCGACTGTCGCCGAACAGGTGCGATGCAGACACGACTTCCACTTCGACCGATGCCGGATCGACGCCCCTTGGGGCATGGAACTCGATGATCTGCGCTTCACCGTCGGTGGGAGGCGTCCAGTAGACGTCGCCGCCATCGAGGCTGGAGCGCGCGGATGCCCCGTCCACGCGGGCGACCACCAGCGCTGGATCGCGAGCGCCCGCAAACCGCATCTCCACCCGGGTGGGCAGCGATGCGAGCCGCAAGCCGACGCGTAGCGCCGCCGCGTCAGGCGACACCACCTGCAACCGTGCGACCGCGCCGCCGCCGGACTCGATCCAGCGCAGCACCGGCAGTCGCGGCCCGATCGCTTCGGAGGCCATGCGCGCAACGCCGACCTGCAATGCCTTCTCCGTAGTCGCATTGCGCGTGCGCATCGCCTCCAGCCGCGCTGGCGGGAGCCGTTCGAAGGCGACATCCGCCGTCCAGGCCACCGGATAGGCCGGTGCCACCCATGCAGGCGCCGCGACAGGCGCGGCACGGATGGGCTCGCTGCCTACCGAGACCAGGCCAGGGGTCGGCTGCGTGGATGCGGGAAGGGGGGCCGTGGACGAAAGGGCGAATACCGCACACAAGGCGACGGCAGCCCGGATGCTGCGATGGTTCATGGGGCGATTCCGGGAGCGCGCGAATTCAGGCGCGGATGTGCGTGATCATCGCACGCGCAGCCGTGCAACTCCCCGGCGGGTGTTCACCTAGATGAAGGACGAGGCGGGTAGCGGCGCCGTGGCGAACGACGAGGCGGGCTCGCGCAGCAGCGTGCGACGCACTTCACGGGCGTCCACGTCGGACAGTTCCGTGAGCAGTTCGACGTTGCCGGCGACCAGGCTCGCGACCGGGATGCCGTCACGCCAGGCCACCCGTGCACCCGGAAGCCGCGGAACCTTCACCCCCGGCAGCAGTGTCCCGACCAGGTTCAGCGGATCCT
>CAMPJU010000168.1 GCA_946886995.1 uncultured Lysobacteraceae bacterium | reverse complement strand
TCCAGGTCCAGGCGCGACGCGCCGGCGTGCATCATCTCGACCGCGCAGCAGGCCAAGCCGAACGTCATCGGCCACATCGAGCCGGTGCGCGCCCAGTTCCACAGCGCGTCCATCGACGTCGTGGCGAAGCCGTGCTGCATCACGGGGTTGTCGCCTTCGGGCCGCAGGATGTCGTCCACCCGCCCCTCGGGGATCGGGTTGTGCATCAGCCCAGAGACAGTCTGGATCACTCCCACTCGAGCGCTCCCTTCTTCCACACGTAGATGAAGCCGAGCAGCAGCATGCCGGCGAAGATGCCCATCTCGACCAGGCCCAGCATCCCCAGGTCGCGGAACACGGTGGCCCAGGGCACGATGAAGATGATTTCCAGGTCGAAGATGATGAACTGGATGGCGATCAGGTAGTAACGGACGTCGAACTGCATCCGCGCGTCCTCGAAGGCGGCGAAGCCGCACTCGTAGGGCGAGAGTTTCTCCAGGCCCGGACGGCGCGGCCCGAGCACGCGGCCCACGATGATCAGCGCGATGCCGATGCCCGTGGCCACGATGAGGAACAGCAGGTTCGGCAGGTATTCGGCCAGCACTTGCGATCGCCCGATGGGTGGATCCGTGGGGGTGTCCGCGGCGCCATCGAAGCACCCGGACAGTGATCCACCATTTTAGCCGGCGGCGACCCCTCAGGGGAACAGCGAGGCGATCTCCAGCGCGATCCCGTGCGGTTCAGGGTCGTCGCGGTTGCTCAGCACCACGACCGTGAGCCGGCGTGACGGCCACCGCACGATCACGTTCCGGAAGCCGATCGTCTCGCCCGAATGCCACCGGGAGACGCCGGTGATGCGCCAGCCGTAGCCGTAGCGGACGTCCGGATCGTCGGTCGCCACGTGCGGCGTGAACGCCATCCGGCGCGACCCCGCCGCCAGCAGGCGGTCGTCGTACAGCGCCGCGTCCCATTTCGCCAGGTCGTCGATCGAGGAATACACCCCGCCGTCCCCCAGCACGGCGCTGGTTGGGCTCTGGTCGGTGCGCTCCCAGGCGCCAGCCACCAGGCTGTGCCCGTACGCGCGGTGCGGCACGGCCGGACCCTCGTCGACGCGGGCCAGCGTCGCGTCCATGCCCAGCGGCAGGAAGATGTTCTCGCGCAGGTACGCGGGGAATCCGCGGCCCGACGCCTTCGCCACCACCAGTGCGAGCAGCGCGTAGCCGCTGTTGCTGTAGCGGTAGCCGGTGCCGGGCGGGAACAGCGTCCGGTCGCGGGGCTCGAGCAGGCGCAGCACGTCGGCGTCGCGGACCTGGGTCACGGCCGTTGCCGGCACGTAGTCCTCATAGTCGAGGACGCCCGACGAATGGGTCAGCAGCTGGTGCAGCGTCGCCGCGCCCGGCGTCGGCGGCAGCGTCGGCAGCCAGCGGCGGACCGGATCGTGCAGGTCCAGCCGCCCGTCCTCCGCGAGCAGCAGGATCGCCGCGGCGGTGAACTGCTTGGTGACCGATGCGAGCCGGTAGTTGGTCGCGGTCGTCGCGGCGATGCCGTTCTCGACGTCGGCCAGCCCGTAGGCCTTGCGTAGCACCACGCTGCCGTCGTGGACGACCAGCACGGACGCCCCCGGGACGTCACCCGAGTAGTCGGCCATCAAGGCGTCGACGCGCGCCTCCAGGTCTGCCTGGTCGGGGGCAGACACCCCGGTCGCGAGGGCGGAAGCCAGCAACAGCGCGGTCGGGAGCATCATGGGTTCCTGCACGGCTCAGCGCACCGGCACGTCGAAGGCCGTGCCCGGCGCCGGTTCGGGGTGGAGCGTGAAATGCCACCACTCCATCGGATAGTTGCGAAAGCCGTGGCGCGCCATCGCGTCGACCAGCACCGCGCGGTTGGCGCGTTGCGTGGCGGTCACCGCGGGCGACGCGGTGTTCGCCGACGGGTCGAAGAAGTCGAACGGCGTGCCCATGTCCAGCGGCTCGCAGCCGGCACCGGTGCAGTCGAGGACCGTCAGGTCCACCGTGGCCGCGCGGCTGTGGCCGGACAGCGGCGCGATGTAGCCGTCGAGCAACGCCAGCTTGGCCAGCCGCGGGTAGTACGCGGATTTGCTGGCGGGGTCGTCTGGCTCGCCCGCCCACTCGACGAAGCGCGCCACCGCGCGTGTCGGGCGGTAGCAGTCGAAGATCCTCAGCCGGCGGCCTTCGGCGCGCAGGTCGCGCTCCACCGCCGCCAGCGCCTCGGCAGCGGGCTCCCGCAGCAGGCAGCGCGGCGCCTCGTAGCCGGGCACCGGCGCCCCCGTGAAGTTGTTGCTGCCCGCGTAGCGGATGTCCAGGTCGATGTCCGGGACCAGGGTGGCGACGTCGACCAGCACCGGGCAGTCACCCGTGCGCACGAACGCAAGGTCCTCGAAGTCCGAGCTGAAATCCGCCTCTGGATCGAGCTTGGACATCGCCAGGGTGCGGCGCCCGGCCCCGTCCTTGAAGTCCATCCACGGCTCGACCCCGACGCTGTCGGCATGCCAGTCGACCAGGTAGCGCCCGCCCGAACGCACCAGGTCGCCCGCCAGCAGCGGCGACTTGGCGACGCGGAAGCGGACCCGGTCGCCTTCGGGACAGATGGTGGCGTCGCCGAGCCACGGGTCCCGCCAGGTGCCGAGCCATCGCTCGACCTCGGCCGCCGCCACCGGTGCACGGGCCGAGGTGTCGGGCAGCGGGGTGGTGTCCGTGGCCCGCGGCTCGGCCGCGAGCAGCGCCGCGTACTCCGCGACGGAATGTGTTTCGTCCGGCGAAGTGAACTGCTTGAGCAGCAGCTGGTCGAGGACGGTGCGCGCCTCCCCGCCTTCGCCGTTGATCATGACCACGTAGCCCGACCGCAGGTCCGGCAGCAGGGTCATCACCGAATACATGCCGCCCAGCGTGCCGGTGTGCGACACGGTCCATTCCCCGTTCGCGTCCGCCACCCGGAAGCCGAGCGCATATGCGTAGATGTGGGTCTCGTTCCAGTCCTTGCGGCGCTGCGACAGCGGCATCGGGGTGACCGCGGTCCAGAGGCGTTCGCGCTGCTCCGGCCCCAGCCATTCGAGTTGCGCCGGCGTCGGTGCGAGCCACTGCCGCGCCCACGCCAGCATGTCGTCGAGCGGGCAGCGGATGCCGCCCGCGGCGGCCGAGGCGATCTCGGGGACGACAAGGGGGTCGATCCGGTACGCGACGTTGCCGGTGCCGTCGTGCCAGTGCGGTTGCGCGACGCTCAGGCCGGCACGGTCGAATTCGCCGACGCGGCAGCCGTCCAGGCCGAGCGGATCGAAGATCTCGCGCTGGACCAGGGCTTCGTACGAAGCACCACCGGCGGCCGCGGCGACCTCGCCGGCGACGACGTACAGCAGGTTGTCGTACGCATAGCCCGACCGGAAACCGTACGCCGGCACGATGTGGCGCAGCCCGCGGGTGATGTCCATGCGGGTGAAACGGTTCGGTTCCGGCCACAGCATCAGGTCGCCACCGCCCTCCGGCAGGCCGCTGTTGTGGACCAGCAGGTCGCGCACCGTCATGTGCTCGGTGACCCAGGGGTCATGCATCGCGAAATGCGGCAGGTGCCGGACCACCGGGTCGTCCCAGCGCAACCTGCCCTGCTGGACCAGCCTGGCAAGGACGGTCGCGGTCATCGCCTTGGAGTTGGAGGCGATCTTGAACAGCGTGCCGGGCGTCACCGGGTCGCCCGATCCCGCGACGGTCTCGCCGACCGTTCGCACGTGCGCGACTTCGCCGTCCGCGACGATCCCCACCGCGATGCCGGGAAGGTCGTAGCGTTCGACCGTCGCATCGATTGCCGCATCGACCGCGGCCGGGTCGATGGACGTGGCGGCCGCGGGACCCGCGCACCAGGCGATGGCCGCCGCCATCCCGGCAAGAACGCCGCGCAGGACGGCCATCCTGGCCTCAGCCACGGCCAGCCACCGCTTCCGCTGCGCGCCACACCCGGAGCAGGTTGCCTCCCCAGATCTTCGCGATGTCCGCGTCGTCGAAGCCACGGGCGCGCAGCGCCGCGGTGACGTTGGCGGTCTCGGAGGCGTCCGACCAGCCGGTG
>CAMPJU010000167.1 GCA_946886995.1 uncultured Lysobacteraceae bacterium | reverse complement strand
CTGGCGGCGGCCGACGTCGTCCTCGGCCCAGGCCAGCAGGCGGTTGTCCTGGCTGGTCTCGAAGTCGCCGACGTTGAAGTAGTCCTTGCCGGCGGCCATCACGTTGACGTCGAGCAGCACCTGTTCGCCGGCGAAGTCGCCGGCGGCGTTGGCATCCTGGATGCTCGCGGCATCGCGGCCCTCGGCGGCGGGGCGCCGCGCGTAGACCGGGTAGTCCTTGCCCGTCTCGAAGCGGGAGTAGTACCACCAGCCGCGCTCCAGGTACGGCACCGAGCTGTCGTCCTGCTTGATGCGGCCGACGATCTCGCCGTAGAGCTGCTCCTGCAGCGGCGCCAGCGGCGCCATCACCGCATCGGCGTAGGCGTTCTCGGCCTGCAGGTACGCAAGCATCTCCGGGTTCTCGCGCTTGTCGTCGCGCAGCCAGTAGTACTCGTCCTGGCGTTCGGCGCCATGCGGCGCGCGGACGACGTGGGGCTTCGCCACCGCATCCGGCGGCGAAGGCAGATCGGTGGCATTTGCGATGGGGGTCATCAGGACAGCGGCAACCAGCAGGTAGGGTTTCATGTAAGCGCTTCGATGGTGGGAGCGGCGTGAGCCGCGGGACGACTCATTCGGCCAGCTGGTCCCACAGGAACGTGAACGCGAGCGCGCTCATGTGCGCGGCCTGCCGGTTGTTGGCGGAGCCGCCGTGCCCGCCCTCGATGTTCTCGTAGTAGCGCACGTCCTCGTTGCCCGCGGCCATCTTCGCCATCATCTTGCGCGCGTGGCCGGGGTGGACCCGGTCGTCGCGCGTGGACGTGGTGAACAGCGTCGCCGGGTAGTCGCGCACCGGGTTGTACAGGTGGTACGGCGAGAACGTCTTGATGAACTCCCATTCCTCGGGCTTGTCCGGGTTGCCGTACTCGGCCATCCAGGACGCGCCGGCCAGCAGCTTGTGGTAGCGCTGCATGTCGAGCAGCGGCACCTGCACCACCACCGCGCCGAACAGCTCCGGGTACTGCGTGAGCATGTTGCCCATCAGCAGGCCGCCGTTGCTGCCGCCCTGGATGCCCAGGTGCGCGGGCGAAGTGACGTCGCGCGCGATGAGGTCGCGCGCGACCGCGGCGAAGTCCTCGTACGCCTTGTGCCGGTTGGCCTTCAGCGCGGCCTGGTGCCAGCGTGGCCCGTACTCGCCGCCGCCGCGGATGTTGGCGACCGCGTAGACGCCGCCCTTCTCCAGCCAGCCCTTGCCGACCGTGGCCGAATAGCCCGGCAACATCGAGATCTCGAAGCCGCCATAGCCGTACAGCAGCGTGGGCGCGCTGCCATCCAGCTCCAGGCCCTTCGGCGCGACCATGAAGTACGGCACGCGGGTGCCGTCCTCGCTGGTGGCGAAGTGCTGCGAGACCTCGTGCGTGCCGGCGTCGAAGAACGACGGCATGGTCTTCAGCACCTGCGGCCCCTGCCCGATCGTCGCCAGCGACAGGGTGTCCGGGGTCAGGTAGCTCTCCGCCGTCAGCCACACCGCGTTGCTCGCGTCGCTGTCGACGGCCCAGGTGTTGAGCGTGCCGATCTCGGGCGCGCCCACGAAGGCGTTGCGGGTCCACTCGCCGTCGTCGTCCGGGGTCAGCACCGACAGGCGGTTCTTGACGTCGTCAAGCACGTTCAGGACGACGTGGTCCCTGGTCCAGGTCACGCCGGCCAGCGACGTCGTGTCGGTCGGCTCGAACAGCACGTCGAAGTCGCGCTTGCCGGCCATGAAGTCGTCGAAGTCGGCGACCAGGTAGGAACCGGCCTTGTAGGTCTTGCCTCCGACGGTCCAAGGCTCGCGCAGTTCGAGCCCAAGCCACTTGCGCTGCACGCTCTTGTTGGCCGAGTTCGGCGCGTCGACCTTGACCAGCGTGCCGTCCGGGCGGCGCAGGTACAGCTCGTCGTTGTAGAACGCGATGGTGCGGAACACGAAATCGCGCTCGTAGCCCGGCGAGTGGTCGTGGGCCGCACCGATGTACATGTCGTCGGTCGTCCCCTCGTACACCACCTTCGCGGCGGCCATCGGCGTGCCGCGCTTCCACTCCTTGACGATGCGCGGATAGCCCGACTCGGTCATCGTGCCGTCGCCGAAGTCGGTGTAGACATAGACGGTGTCGCGGTCGATCCAGCCCAGGCCGCCCTTGGCCTCGGGGCGGTAGAAGCCGTCCTCGACCCAGACCTTGTTCGCGAGGTCGAACTCGCGGGTGACGTCAGCATCCGCGCCACCGCGCGACAACGCGACCAGGCAGCGCTCGTACGCCGGGCGCAGGCAGTCGGCGCCGTGCCACACCCAGTTCTCGCCCTCGGCCTCGTTGAGCGCGTCGAGGTCGATGACCGTTTCCCATTCCGGGTTCGGCTTGCGGTATTCCTGCAGCGTGGTGCGTCGCCAGATGCCGCGCTCGTGCGTCGCGTCCTTCCAGAAGTTGTAGTAGTGGTCGCCGATCTTCTCGACGTACGGGATCTTCGCCTCGGAGTCGAGGATGTCGAGGATGTCGGATTCGAGCTGTTCGAACTCGGCGGTCGAGGCCAGTTCGGCCTCGGTCACCGCGTTGCGGGCGCGCACCCAGTCGAGCGCCTTCTCACCCTCGACTTCCTCGAGCCACAGCCACGGATCGGCCTGCATCGCGGCGGCCGTCGCAGGCTCGGCATCGGTGTCGGCGCGGTCCTGCGCCAGTGCGCCTCCTGCGGCGAGGCTGGCGCCGAGCGCGGTGGCGGCAAGCAGGCGGACGGTGCGTGATCTGGGCATCGCGGGACTCCGGCGGGCAGGGCGGGAAAGCCCCGAACGCTAGCACAGCGTCCGCGCCCGCCGACCGTGCCGGATGGCCCGCCTAGGCACGCCCCGGCAAGCGGAAACGGTGCGCCGCCCACCAGGCGACGAGCGGCATTCCGACCAGCCAGAGCGGCATCCAGCCGATCGTCGAATGGGTCCCGCTGGCCCCCGGCCAGAGCAGCACCAGCACCCCGCCGACGGCCACGCTGGCGCGGAGCACTTCCTCCACGCGCGGATCGACGGCGTTGGCGGCGGAACGACGGGACCGGGCAAGCGACCTGGGCATGGACGGGGCTCCTGGGTGGTGGAGCACCAGCTTCCCAGCCCCCCGTCTCACGGACTGGGACGTTCAGTACCCCGCGGCATCCAGCGCCTTCTCCGCCTCGGCGCGGCCGATGTCGATCAGTTCCGCGGCGCGCCAGAATTCATAGAACAGGCAGGCGTCGCGCGGGATGCGGATCACCAGTTCCGGCGGGTCCAGCGCGAGGTGCACACGGGCGATCTGCGCCTGCATCGTGTCGAGCGACCGGGCCATCAGTTCGGACAGGCCGTAGTCGCCTTCCTCGTCCGAGCGCAGCCCGAGCCTGCGCTCGAACCATTCGCCGACGCGATTGCCGATCGAGTCGTCCGCCGCGCCCGCGCCGTCCGCCGGGCTGCCGGGCGGGCGCTCGGGCCAGCCGTGCATGTCGACGGCGATGAGGCGGTGCGCGTCCGACATGCGGGTCGCGGCGATGGGCAGCGGCGCCAGCAGCCCGCCGTCGACCAGCTCGCGGCCATGCACGACGTGCGGGGTGAACAGGCCTGGAACCGCGAACGACGCCCGGATCGCCTGCCACAACGGCCCGCTGCGCAGCCAGACTTCGCGCTGGCGCATCAGGTCCACCGCGACGGCGGTGAACGGGATCGGCAGCGCCTCGATGTCGGGATCGCCCACGACTTCGCGCATCCGGGCGACCAGCCGGCTGCCGCCCAGCAGGCCGGCGCGGCCGATCACCGGATCGAGCAGCCGCAGGAAGCCGCGCCGGTCGAGCTTGACCAGCTGTTCGCGGAACTCGGTCAGCTTGCCGGCGGCATACACGCCGCCGACCAGGGCGCCGCTGGACGACCCGGCGATGGCCGAAATCTCGATGCCCCGCGCGTCCAGCGCCTCGAGCACGCCGATCTGCGCCAGCCCGCGCGCGCCGCCGGCGCCGAGCACCAGGGCGACCCGCTCGTTGCGGCGAATGAGTGGCGGGTTCGCGCCGGGCACGTCAGTCGTCGTAGTGCGACAGGGCGAG
>CAMPJU010000166.1 GCA_946886995.1 uncultured Lysobacteraceae bacterium | reverse complement strand
GAGAACAGGTTCTGCCCGCCCTTGGCCAGCGACTGGTGCACGTGCATGCCGCTGCCGTTGTCGCCGACCAGCGGCTTGGGCATGAAGGTGACGGTCTTGCCGTTGCGGAACGCCACGTTCTGGATGACGTACTTCATCATCTGCAGCTCGTCGGCCTTGCGCACCAGCGAGTTGAAGCGCGTGCCGATCTCGCACTGGCCCGCCGTCGCCACCTCGTGGTGGTGCACCTCCACCTCGATGCCGACCTGTTCGAGCGTGCGGCACATCTCCGCGCGCAGGTCGTGCAGCGAATCGACCGGCGGGACCGGGAAGTAGCCGCCCTTGATCATCGGGCGGTAGCCCGAGTTGCCGCCCTCGTATTCGCGCGAGGAGTTCCAGTGCGCCTCTTCCGAGTCGACATGGAAGAAGGTGTGGCCCATCTCGTTGCCGAAGCGCACCGAGTCGAAGATGAAGAACTCCGGCTCAGGCCCGAAGAACGCCTGCTCCGCGATGCCGCTGGACTTCAGGTAGGCCTCGGCCCGCTTGGCCACGCCGCGCGGATCGCGCGTGTACGACTGCATCGTGGCCGGGTCGAGCACGTCGCAGGTCAGCACCAGGGTCGGGTCCGCCGAGAACGGATCCACGAACGCCGTGTCCGCGTCCGGCAGCAGCACCATGTCCGACTCGTTGATCCCCTTCCAGCCGGAGATCGAGCTGCCATCGAACATCCGGCCGTCCTCGAACAGCGACGCATCGATGATCGAACCCGGGTACGTCACGTGGTGGTGCACCCCCCGCAGGTCCGCGAACCGCAGGTCGACCCACTCGATCTTGTTGTCCCGGACCAGCTTCTCCACCTGTTCGAACGACATTGGCGCGCTCCCGCTGCTTGTTGGAATACCCATCCCATAGCAAGCACCGTGCCAGCGACCAAGTCATTGATTTGAAAGGGAGGGGCGCGAGTGCCCGCGCGGCCGTCGCGCCAATCTGGTGCGCAGCGGCCGGGCTTCGCACCAATCAGGTGCAGGGCGGCTAGGGCTTCAGGGTCCGCTCGAACAGCTCGAACACCCGCCGGTACTCGTCGTACCAGCTGTCCGGATGCACGAACGAATGCCGCTCCAGCGGATACGACGCCAGCTCCCACCCGTCCTTCCGCAACTCGATCAACCGCTGCGCCAGCATCACCGAGTCCTTGTAGAACACGTTGTCGTCGAGCATCCCGTGCGCGATCAGCAACTCGTCCTCCAGCCCCTCCGCGAACTCGATCGGCGATGACCGCAGGTAGGCCTCCGGATCCACCACCGGCGTGTTGAGGATGTTCGACGTGTACTCGTGGTTGTACTGGCTCCAGTCCGACACCGGTCGCAGCGCCGCCCCGGCCTTGAACGTGCCCGGCTCGGTGAACAGCGCCATGAACGTCATGAACCCGCCGTAGCTGCCGCCGTAGATGCCCGCGCGGTCCCGGTCGCCCTGGTGCCGCTCCACCAGCCAGTCCAGCCCGTCCAGGTAGTCCTCCAGCTCCGGCGTGCCCATCCGCTGGTAGATCGCCGTGCGCCAGTCGCGCCCGTAGCCCTCCGAGGCCCGGTAGTCCAGGTCCAGCACGATGTAGCCGTGGCGCACCAGCAGGTCGTGGAACATCTGCTCGCGGAAGTACACCGGGTAGCGGTCGTGGACGTTCTGCAGGTAGCCGGCGCCGTGCACGAACATCACGATCGGGTACTCGCGGCCCGGCACCATCACCTCGGGCGCATAGAACTTGCCCCAGATCGACCCTGCGCCGTGCGAGGAGGGCACCTGCACGATCCTCGGCTGCACCCAGTCGATCGCCTTGAACCGTTCCGTGCGCGTGTCGGTCAGCTGCACCAGTCCTTCGCCGTCGACGCCGACCACCGCCAGTTGCGGCGGGACGTAGCTGTCCGAGTGGCGCACCAGCAACCGGCGTCCGTCCGGCGACAACTCGAAGCTTTCGACGCCATCGAGCGCGGTGACCTCGCGCACGGCGCCGCCGCGGCGGTCGACCGCGCAGACCTCGTAGTCGCCGGGCCACTCGCGGTTGCAGACGAAATAGAAGCCCGTGCCGTCCGGCATGGGCACCGGCGCCGAGGCTTCCCAGGCACCCGACGTCAGCGCGCGCGGCGCGCCGTCGCCGTCGGCCAGGTACAGGTGCGAATGGCCGCTGTCTTCCGACAACAGCCACAGCGCGCCATCGCGGGTCCAGCCGAAATCGTTGAAGTTCCAGTTGATCCAGGCCGGGTCGGTCAGGCGGTGGCGCACCTGCAACCGCGCGCGTTCCAGGTCGACGCCGGCGACCCAGCGGTCCTTGTTGTCGACCGCGCGCAGCAGCACCGCGACATCGCGGCCGTCGCCGCTCCAGTGGATGGCCGGGCCGGTGCCGTCGCCGTCGGTCTCCACGCGCACCGCGCGGTCACCGTCCAGCGGGTCCTGGCCGGCGTTCGCCCGCAGCACCGCCAGCGGATCCGCATCGACGCCGGGCAGCACGTCGAACGGCACCTGGCGCGCGGTCGCGGCTTCGATGTCCACCAGCCACAGCGCATGCGGCAGCGGCGCGCCGCGACCGACGCGGGTGCGCACTTCCTCGAACTCCTCGTAGCCGGACTCGGTGACGTACTTCGGCATCTGGCCGGCCTGCCCGGTGTCGCCGGTGGCCGGCTCGGTCACGACCAGCAGCCAGCGCGCGTCGGGCGACAGCGCACTGTCGACCACCGTCACGTCCTCGCCGAGATACACGGGCGCCGGCGCGCGGGTCGGATCGGCCTCGCGCCAGGCTTCGTGCTGCTCGCGCACCGCCTCGCGGCTGGCGCGGTCGTTGCGCAGCGTCTCGAACAACCGCATCTGGCGTTCGCGCAGGTCGTCCGGCCCGGGCGGCGCGGCGGGATCCTTGCCTGCCTGCACGTTGGAGGCCTGCCGGGTGCCGGCCGCCGCCGTCCAGCGGAACCAGGTGTTGGCGACGCGCCACACCAGGCCGCCATCGTCCGACCACTGCGGGCGCGACTCGGCGTCGTCGGTGCGCGTCAGCTGCTGCAGCGCACCGTTGCGCAGGTCGCGCACGAAGATGTCGCCGTTGCGCGCGAACGCCATGCGCGTGCGCGTGGCGTCGTACACCGGCGACTCGCCGTCGATGGTTGCGCGCGCGGCGCCGTCCAGTCGGACCGCGGGCCCGCCGTCGACCGGCTGCGACCAGATGTCGATGACGTCGCTGCCCTGGCGCTCGAGCTCGTAGTACGCGGTGCGGCCGTCCCACGACCACCACGCACCGCGCACGGGCGGGCCGATCCATTCCGGGTCGGCCATGATCTGGTGCAGGTCGGGACCGGTGCGCATCGCCTGCGGCTCGACGGATTGCGCGACGACGGGTTGCGCGAGGACGGACAGGAACAGCAGGCTGGCGGGAAGCTTGGACGGGCGCATCGCTGGATTCCGGCAACGGGACCGGCGCAGGTTAGCAGTCCTGCCCGGGCGTACAATTCGCGGCGTCGGCACCCGGGAGGCATGCGTGGACGCGTTGCTCTTGTCGCGGATCCAGTTCGGTTTCGTCATCTCCTTCCACATCCTGTTCCCGGCTTTCACGATCGGCCTGGCCCACTGGCTGGCCTACGTGGAATGGCGCTGGCTGCGCACCCGCGACGACCGCTGGCGCGACATCTACTTCTTCTGGCTGAAGATCTTCGCCGTGTCGTTCGGCATGGGCGTGGTCAGCGGCATCGTCATGAGCTTCCAGTTCGGCACCAACTGGGCGGTGCTGAGCGAGCGCGCCGGCAACATCCTCGGGCCGCTGCTCAGTTACGAGGTGCTGACCGCGTTCTTCCTGGAAGCCACGTTCCTCGGCGTGATGCTGTTCGGCTGGCGCAAGGTGTCCGACCGGCTGCACTTCTTCGCGACCTGCATGGTCGCGCTCGGCACGTTGATCTCGACGTTCTGGATCATCTCGGCCAACAGCTGGATGCACACGCCGCAGGGCCACGCGATCGTCGACGGCATCTTCGTCCCGGTCGACTGGTGGGCGATCATCTTCAACCCGTCGTTCCCGTACCGGCTGGCGCACATGGTGCTGGCGGCGTTCATCACCACCTGCTTCGTGATCGGCGGGGTCAGCGCG
>CAMPJU010000165.1 GCA_946886995.1 uncultured Lysobacteraceae bacterium | reverse complement strand
CGGACAGGTTGTCGATCGCCGGGCCCGACAGCACCGGGTGCGTGCAGTACGCGACCACCTTGGTCGCGCCCTGCTCCTTGAGCGCAGCGGCGGCGGCGCACAACGTGCCGGCGGTGTCGACGATGTCGTCCACCAGGACGCAGGTCTTGCCGGCCACGTCGCCGATGATGTTCATCACCGTGGCGACGTTCGCCTTCGGGCGGCGCTTGTCGATGATCGCCAGGTCCGCGTCGTCCAGCCGCTTGGCGATCGCGCGGGCGCGCACCACGCCGCCCACGTCCGGGGACACCACCACCATGTCGTCCGTGCCGTGCGCGCGCCAGATGTCGGCCAGCAGCAGCGGGGAGGCATAGACGTTGTCGACCGGGATGTCGAAGAAGCCCTGGATCTGGTCGGCGTGCAGGTCGACCGTCAGCACCCGGTCGGTGCCGACGGTGGAGAACATCTGCGCCGCGACCTTCGCGGTGATCGGCACGCGGGCGGACCGGGGCCGGCGGTCCTGCCGTGCGTAGCCGAAGTACGGCACCACCGCGGTCACGCTGGACACCGATGCGCGCTTGAGCGCGTCGATCAGGACCAGCAGTTCCACCAGGTTCTCGGCACTCGGCGCGCCCGTCGGCTGGATGACGAACACCTCCTGCCGGCGCACGTTCTCCTCGATCTCGACCTGCACCTCGCCATCCGAGAAGCGCCCGACCAGCGCCTTGCCCGGCCGGATGCCGAGTTCGCGGCAGACGGCCTCCGCCAACGGGCGGTTGGCGTTCCCGGTGAATACCAGCAGGTTGCGGTCTTCCTGGACGGACATGGTGGAACGCTCTCTCGGGAACCGCGCTTGACTCGGTGGCAGGGGCGGTAGGATTCGAACCTACGAATGCCAGGATCAAAACCTGGTGCCTTGGGCCTCTTGGCGACGCCCCTGTGACGCTAATCCAGCAGCGGCGACCGCTCGACGCCAGCCGCCACCCAGGCTTCCAGTCCGCGGGGCAACCGCGCCAGCGCGGCCTCCGCCGCCTCGCGGCGGTCGAACTCCACGAAGCAGGCGCTGCCCGTCCCCGTCAACCGTGGCGTGCCGACGCGCGCCAACGCCGAAAAGGCGGCCTCGACGGCCGGTTCGCGGCGGCGCAGCACCGGCTCGAACGCATTGCCGAGGCCAGGACCGGAAATGAAGTCGGCTATTGTCACGGGCGGTGCTTCCCGCGTCAATTCAGGCACCTGGAACAGCGTGGCGGTCGGCACGTGGACGCCCGGGTCCACCAGCACGTACCAGGCAGGCGGCAGGTCCACCGGCACCAGGTGCTCGCCGACGCCCTCGGCCCATGCGTTCCGGCCATGGACGAAGACCGGGACATCCGCCCCCAGGCGCAGGCCGAGTGCGGCGAGCCGGTCCTTCGGCCAGTGGAGGTTCCAGAGGCGGTTCAGCCCGACCAGCACGGTCGCGGCGTCCGAGGAGCCGCCACCGAAGCCGCGGCCGGCAGGAATGTGTTTTTCGACGACGATGTCAGCGCCTTGGGGACAGTTGGCCGCGTCTTGCAGGAGCCTCGCTGCCCGGACGGCCAGGTCGTCGGCTTCCGCCACGCCGGGCAGCGACGCGCCATGCCGCCGCACCTGCCCGTCTTCCCGGACGCGCAGGCGCACCGTGTCGCCCCAGTCGAGTAGGCGGAACACCGTCTGGAGGGCGTGGTAACCGTCAGGTCGGCGCCCGGTAATCCGCAGGAACAGGTTGAGCTTGGCCGGCGCCGGCCAGGACGACCAGCCGGCGAGCGACTCAGGGGGCATCGGCGTCCGCATCCCCGGGGTGTGTCCAGGCATCCACGATGAGGCGCACGCGCGCTTCCCCGCGCACCGCCTCCAGGCGGTGCGGCAGCGCGACGGCACCGCCCCCCGCGTGCGGCAGGCCCCACCGCGTGTAGGTCACGGTCCAGCCGCCCTGCTCCATCCTTGCAAGGCGGCCGTCTTCACCGTACGCAAGGACCGCCGCGCCGAGCGTCGGCGAGCGGGCCCCGCGCAACCAGGACGGCAGCGCACCGAGCGGAATCTGCCAGCCAGTGCGTTCCAGCAGCAGCCCCGCGGCGTCCGGGCCCTGCCGCGACCCTCCTTCCATTCCCTCCAGGGTCGCCCCGCCCGGCCCGGCGGTGAGCCGCCAGCTCTGCCGGGTGATCGGTGCGCTCAGCGACACCGTCGACCGCGCGCCGGCCTGGTGCCAGTCGAGGCGGCCGCTGCCGCCGCGCCCGTCGTTGGCCAGCGCGACCCGGCCCTCCAGCGACCAGGCGTCGACCTCGCGCAAGGCCGCTTCGCGTGCTTCCTGGGTCGCCGTCGCCGCGCCGGACGCCACCGGGGGCGCCTCGCGGACCGGCTGGCCGGCACAGGCCGCGAGCAGCAGGCATGCCATCAGGACCAGTGTCCCGTTGCGACATGCCGTCGCCGGCGCCCGACAGCGGCTCATTCGTCCCCTCCGGCCGGCCGCGGTGCCCCGGTCTGCTCCAGTGCCCGGTCCAGCGCGCGGCTCTCCGGATCCAGCTCCCGCGCCTTGTCGAAGAACTCGCGCGCTTCGTCGCGTCGGCCCATCACCCAGAGCACGACCGCGACATGCGAGGCGATCTCGGCATCCTTCTGCAACGCGAAGGCACGGCGCAGCTCGACCAGCGCTTCCTCGTGGCGGCCGAGCTTGTGCAGCACCCAGCCGTAGCTGTCGATGATCGCGGCGTTGTCCGGTTCGGCGACGCGTGCGCGGTCGATCAGTTCGAGCGCCTCCTCGTGGCGCGTGGTCCGGTCCGCCAGCGTGTAGCCCAGTGCGTTGAGCGCGGCGACGCTGTCCGGCTCGGCGACCAGGATCTGGCGGAAGTCGGCTTCCGCACGCGCGATGTCGTCGCGCCGCTCCCACGCCAGCGCACGTGCGTACAGCAATTCCGGATCGTCGGGATACGCCGCCAGGCCGCGGGCGAAGGCGTCGATTTCCGCCTCCGGCGCGCCGGCGTCCCGATGCAGTTCGGCCTCGAGCAGGTACGCGTCGCGCCGTGCATCTTCGTGCGCATCGGCATCGGCCTGCAGCGCATGCAGCGACTCGAATGCCTCGGCGTCGCGCTCGAGCGCATGGAGGACCACCGCGGCCCTGAGGCGTGCCTGCAGCCGTGCGGGACCGCCAGGCACGCTGCGATACCAGCGCAACGCTTCTTCGTGGCGCTCCAGGAATTCCGCCACCTGCCCCAGCAGCAGGCGCCGCTGGGGATCCGGGCGCGCGGAGCCTTCCTGCAACTCGGCGTACAACGCTTCGAGCGCAGCCTGGTCTTCGGCGCGCGCCAGCAGGCCGGCGCGCAGCCGCCGGGTCATCTCGTCCTGCGGGCCGCGGCCCAGGACTACCGCCGCAGCCGCCTGGTCGCCGAGGGCGTCGTATTCCGCGGCCAGCGCATAGCGCAGCTCCTCGTCCCCGGCGGCCGCCTCCTCCAGGGGGGCGAGCGCCAGGCGTGCACCCGCCGCGTCTCCCGCCTCGCGCAACTGGCTGGCGCGCAGCAGGGCGACGCGCGGCTCCTGCGGGAAGCGCCGGACGACGGCATCGACGATGCGCTCGGCCAGGGCCTCCTGGTCCAGACGCTGGGCCAGCCCGGCGAACGCGAGCCACGGGTCCAGGCGGGGCGGGATCGCTCCGGCATCGACCAACCTGCCCAGGACCCGCCCGGTGCGCTCCAGGTCGCTGCCGCCGCTGGCCAGTGCACCGAGTGCGTGCCGCCAGCCATCGTCCGGCGCGGCGGCCAGCGCCACCGCGAGTTCGGTGGCATTGGCCTCGTCGCCTCGGCGCAGGGCCAGGCTGGTTTCGATCGCGCGCATCGCCAGGGTCCGCGGGGCGCGCTGGCGCCACAGCGCGAGCGCCTCCGCTGCGGTCGCGTCGTCGCCCGCCAGCAAGGCGATCCGCGCGGCGCGCTCGGCCAGGGCCGCGTCGCCCGCCGCGGCCCGCGCCGCGCGCAGGTACCAGGTCGCGGCTTCCTGCAACTGGCCACCCTGCAACGCGTACTCGCCTGCGAGCGTCGCCTCCAGCGCGCCGGCGTGCGCGTCGCCGATCGGCGTCGCCGCGCGCAGGCCGGGCGACGCGACGGCCAGCAGGACGGCGAAGGCACGGACGGCGATGGGCGTGG
>CAMPJU010000164.1 GCA_946886995.1 uncultured Lysobacteraceae bacterium | reverse complement strand
TCCCGTCGACGCTCGAGAAACTGCGGCGCGTGCGCGGGATGATCGACCGCAGCGGGCGCGAGGTGCGGCTGGAGATCGACGGGGGTGTCAAGGCCGACAACATCGCCGAAGTCGCCGCGGCCGGCGCGGACACCTTCGTGTCGGGGTCCGCGATCTTCGGGGCCGGGGACTATGCCGACGTGATCGGGCGGATGAAGGCCGCGGTCGCGGGCGCGCGACGCGCATAAAAAAGCCGGCGCGTCTCGGCGCCGGCCTGGAGAGAAGTGGAGGCAATCCAGCCTCCGTCGTTCGTCCCTGCGATGTGGCGCCATTGTCCGCGGGCCCGGTGACGGGACCGTGACAGGCGGCTGCTAGCCTGCGTCCATGCGCTGGCGACTGGTGATCAACGGCAAGGCGGCCGGCGACGTGCCGCTGCGCGAAGCCGTGGCCGCGATGCGCGATGCCGGCGTGCAGGTCAGCGCGCGGGTGACCTGGGAACCGGGGGACGCGGAACGCTACGTCGCCGAGGCGATCGCCGATGGCGTCGACACCGTGATCGCCGCCGGCGGCGACGGCACCCTGAGCGAGGTCGCCACCACGCTGGCGCACCGCGACGCATCGGCAGAAGACCTGCCGTCGCTGGCGCTGGTGCCGTTGGGCACCGCCAACGATTTCGCCGCGGGGGCGATGATCCCGCTCGATGCCGCGGCCGCGCTCGCCATCGCGCGCGACATGCCGCCGCACCCGATCGACCTGCTGCGGATCGACAGCGCACGCGAAGGCGGCGACGCAACGACCCACTGGTGCGCCAATCTCGCCAGTGGCGGGTTCGGCACCCAGGTGACCGTCGAGACCAGCGAGGGACTCAAGAAGATCCTGGGAGGCCTGGCCTACCTGCTGACCGGGATCGCGAGCCTGGGCAGGATCGACCCGATCCGGGCGCGCATGCGCGGGCCGGGATTCGACTGGTCCGGTGAGTTCATCGCGCTGGGCATCGGCAACGGCAGGCAGGCCGGTGGCGGCCAGGTGCTGTGCCCGGCCGCGGTGCTGGACGACGACCTGCTCGAACTCACCGTCGTGCCGAGCCTGGAAGGGCAGGTGGGCGCGACGATCGCGACGCTCGCCACGCGCGGACGGCAGGCGGCCCTCGACCGCGTGGCCGTGCGCGCGCAGCTGCCCTGGGTGGAGCTGTCCGCCGATGCGCCGTTCTTCCTCAACCTGGACGGAGAACCCGTGGAGGCGGACCGGTTCCGCGTCGACTGCGTGGCCCGTCGCGTGCGCATGCACCTGCCGGACGCATGCCCGCTGCTGCTAAAGTCGCGCCCATGACCCGCCTGGCCCATTCGCATTTCCCCGTTGCCGACGCCGGCTGGCGATGGTGGCCGCTGCACGCCACCACCCCTGCCACGTCGCCATTCCAGGAAATGCCCCATGCCATCGCCAGACGGTTCGACTGCTGATCCACGGCAGCAACGCTTCGACGCCAGCGCCGCCGCCGGCCACACCCTCATCCCCGTCGTGCGCGAGGTCTTTTCCGACCTCGACACGCCGCTGTCGGTCTACCTGAAGCTGGTCGACGGCCCGCACGCCTACCTGTTCGAATCGGTGGAGGGCGGCGAACGGTTCGGCCGCTATTCGATCATCGGCCTGCCGGCGCGCCGGGTGTATGCCTTCGCCGGGCACACCCTGTTCGTCACCGAGCATGGCGAGCTGGTGGAATCGCGGGAAGTCGACGACCCGTTCGCCGAAGTCGAGCGGCTGCGCGCGCGCCACTCGGTGCCGAGGATCGAAGGGCTCCCGGGATTCACCGGCGGCCTGGTCGGCTGGTTCGGGTTCGAATGCATCGACTACCTGGAGCCACGGCTGGCGCCCGGCGGGCTGCCGGACGAACTGGGCACGCCGGACATCCTGCTCATGCAGTCCGAGGAAGTGGCGGTCTTCGACAACCTGAAGGGCCGCCTGTACCTGGTCGTGCATGCCGACCCGACCGAACCGCACGCATACGCACGGGCCAACCGCCGGCTGGACCAGCTCGTGCACCGGCTGCGCCATGCGGGTGCGGGCTATCCCGACGTCCTCGACCCCGGCGACCTCCGCGAAGAGGACTTCAGGACCGGCTTCGACCGGGCGGATTTCATGGCGGCGGTCTCGCGGGTGCAGGACTACATCCGCGCGGGCGACGCCTTCCAGGTGGTGCTCAGCCAGCGCCTGTCCGTGCCGTTCAAGGCCCGGCCGGTCGACGTGTACCGCGCGCTGCGCGCGCTGAATCCATCGCCCTACATGTTCTTCCTGGACATGGGAGAGATGCAGGTGGTGGGGTCGTCGCCGGAGATCCTGGTGCGGCTGCAGGGCGACCAGGTGACCGTCCGCCCGATCGCCGGGACGCGTCCGCGCGGGGCGACCCCGGAGGAGGACGCGGCGCTCGAAGCCGAACTGCTGGCCGATCCGAAGGAGCGCGCCGAGCACCTGATGCTGGTCGACCTGGGGCGCAACGACGTGGGACGGCTGGCCGAGGCGGGCGCCGTGTCGGTCGGCGAGCAGTTCGTCGTCGAGCGCTACAGCCACGTGATGCACATCGTCAGCGAGGTCACCGGCCGGCTGCGGCCGGGACTCGGCTGCGCGGACGTGCTGCGCGCGACGTTCCCCGCGGGAACGGTCAGCGGCGCGCCGAAGATCCGCGCGCTCGAGATCATCCGCGAGCTCGAGCCGGTGCGCCGCAACCTCTACGCCGGTGCCATCGGCTACATCGGCTGGCACGGCGACGTCGACACCGCCATCGCGATCCGCACCGCGGTGATCCAGGACGGTCGGCTCCACGTCCAGGCGGGGGCGGGCATCGTCCACGACTCGGATCCGGCGAAGGAATGGGACGAGACCATGAACAAGGGACGCGCGCTGTTCCGCGCGGTCGCCGAAGCCGCGAGGGGGCTCTGAGCCATGTTGCTGAATCGAATCGTCACTTTCACGGCGGCGGAAACACGGCCTTCACGGGCCGCTGCTTTCAATCACGAACATGAAAATCATCGAAGCCGACAAGGTCAGGTCCCGGTTCTCGCTGGCCGGGCATCCGCAGGTGGTGGAGTTGCTGTGTCCCCACTGCCTCAAGGAAGCCACGTTCAAGATCAAGTCCTGGACCCAGCACGCGGGGCGCGTCGGGGCGGCGGAATCACCGTGCCCGAACTGCAGCATCGACGTGCTGTTCCTCAACCTGACCGACCATCGCGACTCGCCGGGCGAGCCGACGCTGTACATGCACCCGGACCCGGTGGGTCGCAACCGGATGGACGGCGCGGAGTACCTGCGCTCCTTCTCGGCCCCACTGGACCGGACCTACGACACGGTGCTCAAGCACTACAACGCGGGCGACTGGGGCACGGCGGCGCTGACCACGCGCTACCTGCTGGAAGGGCTTGCGACGCGGCTGCTGACCGACACCCACGAGGGCGTGCCGCTGACCTCGCAGCTGGAGATCCTGTCGAAGGGCGTGGAACTCTCGGCGCCGCTGGACGACATCGCCGACATGCTCGGCCCCGACGGGGTGTTCGGCCGCCAGTTCAGCGATGCCACGGCCATCGACCAGGACACGGCGCAACACCTGCTGGAGCTCACCGAACAACTGATCGCGTACCTGGTGGTGATGCCGGGCACGATGGCCGACCTCAAGGCGCGCATCGCGTCGGCGCCGGTCCCGATCCGGCGGGGCGTGAGCCTGGCTTCGGCCTCCGCGTCCGCCTAGCGGCAGCTGCCGCCGCCTCCCGCCGGGAGGACGCGGCATGCTGCTGATGATCGACAACTACGACAGCTTCACCTTCAACCTCGTCCAGTACCTGCAGGCGCTGGGGGCCGAGGTGGAGGTCGTGCGCAACGACGCGCTGTCGGTCGACGACATCGAGCGGGCGGCACCGGAACGCATCGTCATCTCGCCGGGGCCGTGCACGCCGGACCAGGCGGGGGTGTCCCTGGAGGTCGTCCGCCGCCTCGGATCGCGCATCCCGATCCTGGGCGTGTGCCTCGGCCACCAGGCGATCGGGCAGGCGTACGGTGGCGACGTCGTCCGCGCGAAGTCGATCATGCACGGCAAGACGTCGCGCATCCGGCATCGCGGCGACGGTGTTTTCGCAGGCCTGCCCGATGGCTACGAAGCCACGCGCT
>CAMPJU010000163.1 GCA_946886995.1 uncultured Lysobacteraceae bacterium | reverse complement strand
GGCCAGCAGGGTGCCGGCGACGGGCCAGCGCAGGCCGCCGACGGTCGGGCCGGCGGCAGGCAATGCGGCCGTGCCGGCGGGCATGGTTGCCTGAGCGGCAGCGCGTTCGCGGGCGGCGCGGGCCGCGGCTTCGCGCAAGGTCGCCAGCAGGCGCTTGAGCGATGCCACGTCCCGGCCCAGCGCCTGTTCGCGCGCGGCACGGTCGCGGTAGCGGTTTTCCAGTTGCGCCAGCGTGCCGGCGCGCGCCGTGCGGGCACGTTCGAGCTCGGCCAGTCGCGCCTGGTGCGCGCCGCGCGCCGCTTCCAGTGCGACTCGCTCTGCTTCGATCCGGGCTTCGAGCGCCGAAAGCGCCTGGAGTTCAGCGGCCAGGTGCTTGATCCGGCGCCCGCGCTCGCGTTGCAGGTACCCGTGGTAGGCGAGCAGGCGCTGCCCGTCGGCCACGCGATCCTGCGACAGCAGCAGCTTCAGCGGCGCGTCCTCGCCCAGCTTGTGGGCGGCGCGCAGCAACGCGGCAAGCGCTTCGCGCTGGCGCCCGAGACGCTCGTTCAAGGCGTCGCGGCGCGCATGCAGGTCCTGCAGGGCGTCGGCCTGGGCCACGATCTGACGCTCGAGGGTCGCCAGTTCACGCGCGGTCGCACCGACCTTTTCGTCGGCATCGCGCAATGCGCGGACCGCCGCGCCGCGCTCGCCTTCCAGCTTGCGGCGTTGCGCGGCGATCGCCTCGAACTCGGCACGGGTGCGCTCGAGCCGCCGCTGGGTGTCGTCGGGATCCTGCGCCGTGGCAGGCCACGTGGCGCCGAGCACCAGCGCGCACGCCAGCAGCGCGGAGGGACCGGCGTGGCGCATCAACCGGTGCCGTCGAGCAGGCTGCGGCCGCTCATCGCGTCCGGCCGCGGCAGGCCCAGCAGGTCGAGCATGGTCGGCGCGATGTCGCGCAGTGCACCTCCGCTGCGCAGCTTCGCGGGACGGCTGCCCACGTAGACCAGCGGCACCGGGCCGACCGTGTGCGCCGTATGCGCCTGCCCGGTCTCGGGGTCGCGCATCATTTCCAGGTTGCCGTGGTCGGCGGTCACCAGCAGCGCGCCGCCGGCCTCGCGGACCGCGGCCTCGATTTCACCGATCGCACGATCCACCGCCTCCGCCGCCAGGATCGCCGCCTGCAGGTCGCCGGTATGCCCGACCATGTCCGGGTTGGCGATGTTGCACACGACGACATCGAACGCGCCCTGGCGGATCGCCCCGACCAGGCGTTCCGTGAGCTCCGGGCAACTCATCTCCGGTTGCAGGTCGTAGGTCGCGACCTTCGGGCTGGGCACCAGGATGCGCTGCTCGCCGTCGTACGGCGACTCGCGACCGCCACTGAAGAAGAAGGTGACGTGCGCGTACTTCTCGGTCTCGGCGATCCGCAACTGCGACAGGCCGGCTGCCGCCAGCACTTCGCCCAGCGTGTCGCGCAGGTCGTCCGGCGCGAACGCCACCGGTGCGGGGAGCGTGGCGTCGTATTCGGTGAGGCAGGTGAAGCGCGACAGGCGCGGCCGGCGGGCGTCGAAGCCGTCGAACCCCGGCGCCACGAATGCGGCGGTGAGCTGGCGTGCGCGGTCGGCGCGGAAATTCATGAAGACGACCGCATCACCGTCGCGCATCGGCACGCCGCCGCCGATGGTGGTGGGGGTCGCGAACTCGTCGTTCTCGCCGCGGGCGTACGCGGCATCGAGCGCCGCGACCGCATCCGCTGCGTCGTGCGCCGCCTCGCCCTCCACGATGGCGTCCCAGGCCTTGCGCACGCGGTCCCAGCGCTTGTCCCGGTCCATCGCGAAGTAACGGCCGCCGACGGTCGCGATCCGGGCGTTGCCGACCTCGCGGCAGGCCGCGTCGATGGCGGCCAGGCTCGGGCGTGCCGAACGCGGCGGCGTGTCCCGGCCGTCCAGGAAGGCGTGCAGCGCGACCCGCGGCACGCGCTCGCGCCGCGCCAGTTCCAGCATCGCGAACAGGTGCCGCTCGTGGCTGTGCACGCCGCCGGGCGACAGCAGCCCCATCACGTGCAGGGTGCCGTTCCCGTCGCGCGCGGCCGCGCAGGCTGCGAGCAGTTCCGGGTTGGCGAAGAAGCTGTCATCCTCGATCGCGGCATCGATGCGGGTGAGGTCCTGGTACACGATCCTGCCCGCGCCGAGGTTCATGTGACCGACCTCGGAGTTGCCCATCTGCCCGTCCGGGAGGCCCACGTGGCGGCCTTCGGTGTGGACCAGCGTGTGCGGTTCGCCGGCCCACAGGCGGCGCCAGTTCGGCAGGTCGGCCTGGGCCAGCGCGTTGTCCTCCGGCGCCTCGCGGTGGCCCCAGCCATCGAGGATCAGCAGGACGACGGGGCGCGGTCGGGACGGCGAAGGCGACGCTTGCGGCACGAGACGTTCTTCCCAGTGACTTCAGGCAGGTGGCCGCGGCCGGCGGCTCATGGGATTGTATCCACCCACGCAGGAGGAACTCCCATGGTCCGCACGACTTGCATCCTCGCCCTGGCGTTGTCGCTCGCCGTCGCTCCGGCCCTCGCCGACGAGCGCAGCATCGACAAGGTCAACGGCAGCATCACGGCCGAGGCGGGCGAGCAGTACGGCTCGCTGAGCACGGTCAACGGCAGCATCCGCATCGAGGCCGGCGCGAGCGTCGGCAGCGCCGAGACCGTCAACGGCGCGATCCGCGTGGCGGACGAGGCCAGGGCCGGCTCGCTGGAGACGGTCAACGGCAGCATCCGCCTCGGCAGCACGGTCGAGGTGGCCGGCGACCTCGAGACGGTCAACGGCAGTGTGTTCGTCGACCACGGCGGGCGCGTCGATGGCGACATCGAGACGGTCAACGGGTCGATCGGCCTGGTCGACACGGACCTGGCTGGCGGCATCGCCACGGTGAACGGCGACATCACGGTCGGCATCGGCTCCCACGTGCGCGGGGGCATTACCGTCGAGAAGCCCGACAACACCTGGTTCCCGTTCTCCTTCGGCAAGCGGGATCCGCAGCGGATCGTGATTGCCCAGGACGCCAGGGTGGACGGCGCGCTGGTGTTCGAGCGCGAGGTCAAGCTCTACGTGCATTCCACCGCCGAGATCGGTCCGGTGACCGGCGCGACGGCCGTGCGTTACGAGGGCGACACCGCGCCGCGGGACTGATCCCTCCGGCGCTTCCGGGGGTGGCATAGAATCGGGGGCTTCCCGCCGCGGAGACCCCCGATGATGCATCGCAGTTCTTTCCTCGTCGCGCTGGCCGCGACCCTGGCCCTGGCCGCATGTGATCGCGACCGCGAGGGCACCACGGCCCAGGCCGTCGCACCGGCAGCGTCCGAGGCGGATGAACAGGCGTTCGAGCCGGCGATCACGCCCGACGATTTCTCGCACATGGTCGAGACGCTGTCCTCCGACGACTTCGGTGGCCGTGCGCCTGGCAGCCCCGGTGAAGAGATGACGGTGGAGTACATCCGGGCGCAGTTCGAGCGCATCGGCCTGGAGCCCGGCTTCGACGGCGAGTGGTACCAGACCGTGCCGATGGTGCAGACGACGGCCGACGAGTCCACGACCATGGTCATCCAGCCCGCCGAGGGCGAGTCGCGCGAACTGGCGTTTGGCGACGACATGGTGCTCAACACCCGCAGTGGCGAGACCAGCGTGTCGGTGCAGGACAGCGAGCTCGTGTTCGTCGGCTACGGCGTCAACGCGCCGGAACAGGACTGGAACGACTACGAAGGCGTCGACGTCGCCGGCAAGACGGTGGTGATCCTGGTGAACGACCCGGGCTTCCATGCCGCCGACGAGACGTTGTTCGAAGGCAACCGGATGACCTATTACGGTCGCTGGACCTACAAGTACGAGGAAGCGGCCCGCCAGGGTGCCGAGGCGGCCCTGATCATCCATGACACGCCGGGCGCTTCGTACGGCTGGGACGTGGTGCGCAATTCCTGGTCCGGGCCGCAGTTCGACCTGCGACCGGAGGACGACCCGGAACAGCGGCTGCCGGCACAGGGCTGGATCACGGCCGAGGCCGCCCAGCAGCTCTTCGCGGACGCGGGCATGGACCTGGCCGCGATGTACGAAGCCGCCGGCGAGCGCGGTTTCGAAGCGGTGCCGCTGGATGCGACGGTCTCGTTCGACCTGTCGAGCACGATCGAGGAGAAGTCCT
>CAMPJU010000162.1 GCA_946886995.1 uncultured Lysobacteraceae bacterium | reverse complement strand
GTCCGGTTCGGGTTCCCTGCCACGCTCGGTGGCCTTGACCGGCTTGACGAAGGGTGCAACCCCGAGCGACTGGTGGATCTCCGCCGGGTAGTAGAGCGTATCGCCCTTGAGCACCGTCGCCACGTTGCGGATCGCCGCGATGTCCGCCGTCGGATCGCCGTCGACGAGGATGAGGTCCGCCCGCTTTCCCGGCGTGACCGAGCCGCGGTCTTCGAGCACGCCCGCCACCTTCGCGGCGTTCCACGTCGCCGTCTGCAGCGCTTCGCCCGGGGTCATCCCGGCCTGCACGTAGAGTTCGAGTTCGCGCTGCAGGGTGAACCCCGCCATCTCGTCGGTGCCTGCCACGATCGGCACGCCGGCCGCATGCATCAGCCCGGTGAACTCCACCAGCTTTGCGAACGAGCGGTCGTACAGCGCTGCGGTCGCGTCGTCGGGGATGTCGAGTTCAGCCGCACGACGGCTGCGCTGGATGCTCGCCGGGAGGTGCGTGGCCACCGGCGCGACGATCGGCGAAAGCTCGCCATCGCGCTGGTGCAGGAACTCGAAGGTGGCCAGGGTCGGATCGACCACGACGCCGCGCGCCACCAGCTTGTCGATGAACTCGCGCACCGGTGCGGACGAAAGGTCCAGGTCCGCCGTGCGCTTCGCCACGAGGTAGAAACGCTCCAGGGTGCGGGTGTCCGTTTCCGGCGTGACGAAGAAGTTCAGCAGCAGCTGGTTGATGTGCTGCAGCTCGTCGAATCCCAGGTCGACCACCTCCTCCGCGCGCATGAACGCCGGCACGTGGCCACTGACCCGCAGGCCCCGGTCATGCGCGTGGTCGACGGTCTCGCGCAGGATGCCGCGCGGGAACGAGTTGTAGAGCTTGACCTGGGGGTAGCCGTGGTCCGCATACCAGTCGACGGCCCGTTTCGCCTCCTCCAGCGATGCGATGACGAAGCCGTTGCGCGCGGAAAATTCGCTTTCGCCCTCGATGAACCCGGCCGGCACGATGCGCGGCATCACCAGCTTCCCGGCCTCGGCGCGGCGCATCAGCGCCTGCAGCGTCTCGTTGTCGTTGCCCATGTCGCGGACGGTCGTGACACCGGCAGCGAGGTGCAGGCCGCCTTCCCACGGGCCGATGTGGGCATGGCTGTCGAACAGCCCGGGCAACAGCGTGCGCCCGTCGGCCTGCAGGATCGTCGCGGCCTTGCGCCCCGCCCTGGACGGGCTCCGATTGGCGGGCCCCTGGTCCGGATCGGGGACGACCTCGACGATGCGCCCGTCGGCGACCAGGACGTCCGCGACCGGTCCGACCGTCCCCTGCTCGCTGTCGTACACGCGCGCGTTGTTGATCAGCAGCGTGCCTTCGACCGGATGGGCGAGGCGCTGCTGCCGGTCGGCCAGGTCCTCGTTCTCGGCGCGCTCCTGGCGCGCCTCGAGCGTGCCGGCGACCTGCTCCCAGCCCTCTTCGACCAGCTGCACGTAGCCGGGGATGATGTAGGCGAACAATCGCGGCCTGGCGCCGGTCGTCGCCCACGCGAAGGTGGGCGTGAGGCCCATCCCGGTCAGCGCGACCAGCTGGACGGTGCGGCGCTCCCGGCCCTGTCGCAACTCCAGGAACGCGACGTCGTGCATGCGCAGCGTGCCGTGCGGCAGCAGGTCCAGTGCGCCGTCCTTCTCCCCGGCCAGTGCGCCCATCGCGACCGAAAAGCCTGCGGGCGTTCCACCCAGCGGCAGGTACAGCTGCCGTCCGCTGGCGGTCGCCGCGCCCTGGTCGGAGGTGGTCTTCCACTGGACGCGGTCGCCGTCGCGACGGAACGACTCGTCGACGGGCGCGCCGAACGTCGAGGTGCCCTTGACCGAATAATCCCGGTAGGTGCCGTCCGGTGCGAGCGTGTACCGTTCGCGCAACTCCGGACCGCGCCCGTTGTCCTTGAACCGGAAGTCGACGGTGACCGTGCCGTCGTCGGCGCGGGTGACGACCTGGTGCCCGGCCCGCTTGCCCCCGTCGACGAGCGCGACGTAGCGCGTCGTCTCCGCCGCGGTGGTCGTCGCGCACACCGCCACGAGGCAAAGCACGATCCAGCGTCCGGTTCCCTTGTCCATCGACCCCTCCTCAGAAGTACAACCTTGCGGCCAGCTGCATCTGCCAGTCGACCTGGCGTGCAGCGATGCCATCGAGCCGGCGTTGCGACCGCGTGCTGTCGATCCGCAGGACTTCCCCGATGATGCGCACATGGTCGCGTGGACGCCAGTTCAGCGCCAGCACCAGCGCATTGCCATGTTCGTCGAGCGGTGCATCCGTCGGTCCGCGCTGGCTTGTGCCGAACAGGTCCAGGCGGACGGCGGGACGCCACGCGCCGGTGTCGCGCGCGAGCAGCAGGTACGCGGCGTGGAAGCGCGTATCCAGCACCATGCCCGGCTGCGGCTCGAACACCGTGCTGCCCGTCATCGCCTGGCCGGCGAGCATCCAGTCCCCGACGCGCCGGCTCGCGGCCGCGCTCCAGAAGCGGGTGTCCCAGGAAAATGCGCGGTGGCCCGCGTAGCGTTCCCAGCTGTCGCGCTCGGCCCGGTTGTCGTAATACAGCAGGGTCGCCCTGCCTTCGCCACGGACTTCGCGCGTCGCGCCGGCGTACCAGCCGGGCCGGCCGTCGATCTCGCGGAACGGACGATAGAGCATGGGCACCGGCGCCCGGGCCCGCGGTGCATATGCATCCGGTTCCCGGAGCACCGCGCCGAGGCCGGAATGGCTGTCACCAAGGCCCCAACCGCGCGCGGCCAGCAGTTCCCCGGCGGGATCGTTCCAGCCGAACGCCGCCGCGAACAACGTCACGTCGGCGGACGGGCCGCGATGCTCCAGTGACGCCTCGAGGCCGATCGTGCGCAATTCCTCGCCGACCCAGCTGTTGATGGCGGAGGGCGTGAGCGTCCACAGGCTGGTCCAGCCGACCCCGTCGTTCTCCAGCGAGACCGGCGCCCAGAAGGCGCCCGCGCGGACCGACCATCGCCAGGGCGTCGTCGAGACCGGCCGGTAGCGCACCCAGGCATCCAGCACGTCGAGTGACTGCCGCTGGTCCGGCACGAACTGCAGCGTCGTGCCTGCGAGCACCTCCGGCCCCAACTGCAGGGTCCCGGCCAGCACGCCGGAGGCGAAGGCACCGCCATCGTCGCCCGACCCGAACCTGCCCTTGCCCAATCCGCCCTCATCCCAGGCCCGCTGTTCGCCGGCGTCGACGGCACGCAGGTCGAGGTGCCCGTGCCACTGCAGGTCCTGGGCGCCGGCCGGGAGCATCCCCGCCGGGAGCAGGCCCGCAGCGAGCAGGCAGGCAAGCAAGCCGGGCGCGGCGCGGCGCGATCGCATCAATAGACCGCGCGTTCCGGGTCGGGTGCGCGCACGTCCGGCCGCAGCCGCACTGCCACGTCGAGTGACGCGTCGGTGCTCCCCGCACCGATACGGACCCGGCGCTCGATCGTGTCGCCCGCGGCGTCGAGCCTCGGATGCCACGCACGCACGCGGTAGTCCCCTTCGGGCAGCGACGCGAACCGGACCGCCCCGTCGCCGCCGGTGCGCGCGAGCCAGGGAGCATCCGACACCAGCACCCACGCGATCATCTGGTCGTGGATGTTGCATCCGACCGCGATGACGCCCGGTTGCTCGAGCGGCACCCGGCCGGAACGCTCGCCGGGGCCCAGCACCATCTCGAAGGTCGCCGCGGGTGAAAACGAGTACACGTGGTGCCGCGTGTGGTCGCTGTTGCGGAAGATCGCGCCGGCGCCCGGCCGGGCCACCTGGACGTATGGGACGAAGGTCAGGTCACGCTGGTCGACGGTAAGGGTTGCCGGAAGGACGTTCGCCGGCGCGCGGGCCCGGCCGTCCACCGGCGCGACCATCACCACCGCGTCCTGGACCGGGCCGGCGCCGTTGCCGACCCGCACCACCAGGCCGGCCGCTTCGGCGGGAAGGCTGGCGGCGAAGGCAATCACCCAAACGCAAGCTCGCATGGCCGCGCTCCCCGGGAATCATCCCGATGATTGCACCGCGGCATCGCCCCCGCAACGGCAGCCGATGCCGACAACGGATGCCAGGGGCCGGAAACGCGAAAAGCGGGCCGAAGCCCGCTTTCCGTGTCGATCCCGAGTTTCGCGCGAACGTCAGCCCGCCTGCGCGTCCTCTTCCACTGCCTTCATCGACAGGCG
>CAMPJU010000161.1 GCA_946886995.1 uncultured Lysobacteraceae bacterium | reverse complement strand
AGCCGCTCGCGCGAGTCCGGCGGCACCGGACTCGGGCTGGCGATCGCCAAGCACGTGCTCGGCCTGCACCAGGCGCGCCTGGAGATCCACAGCGAGGTCGGGCGCGGCAGCGAGTTCGCCTGCCGCTTCGGTGCCGCGCGCGCCTGTCGCAGGGATCCGCGATGAGCGCCTCGCCGTCGGCGCAGGCGCGCCCCCCCGGTGTCGACGGGCGCGATGTCGACAAGCGCGACCTCGAGGACCCGGCGCTGTACCTCAACCGGGAGCTGTCGCAGCTCGCGTTCAACGAACGCGTGCTGGCCCAGGCGCGGGATCCCGGCGTGCCGCTGCTGGAGCGGCTGCGCTACCTGTGCATCAGCTGCACCAACCTCGACGAGTTCTTCGAGATCCGCGCCGCCACCGTGCGCCACGCGCAGGACTTCGGCATGCCGGCGGGCCCGGACGGCCTGCCCCCCGCGACCGTGCTGCGCCGGATCCACGATGCCGCGGCCGCGCTGGTGCAGGCGCAGTACGCGTGCTGGAATGGCGAGCTGCGCCCCGCGCTGAACGCCGCCGGCGTGCGCATCCTGCCGCGCGATGCGTGGACCGCGGCGCAGGACGCCTGGCTGCGCGCGCATTTCCGCGACGAGATCCTGCCCGTGCTTTCGCCACTGGGGCTCGATCCCGCGCATCCGTTTCCCAAGATCCTCAACAAGTCGCTCAACATCGTCGTCGAGCTGCAGGGACGGGACGCGTTCGGCCGCGCCGGCCACCTGGCGATCGTCCGCGCGCCGCGCTCGCTGCCGCGCATCATCCAGTTGCCGGAAGACGTCTCCGGCGGGCCGCACGATTTCGTGTTCCTGTCCGCGGTGCTGGCGGCGTATGTCGACGAGCTGTTCCCCGGGATGCAGGTGCAGGGGGCCTACCAGTTCCGGGTCACCCGCAATTCCGAACTGACCCTGGACGAGGAAGTCGAGAACCTGGCGCACGCCGTGCGCGACGAACTGGTCGGGCGCGGCTACCTGCGGGCGATGCGGCTGGAGATCGCCGAGGCGTGCCCGGAGCCGATCGTGCGCACGCTGCTGCGCAACTTCGAGCTGCCCGCGCACGCGGTCTACCGGATCGACGGGCCGGTCAACCTCAACCGGGTCATGCAGGTGTACGACCTGGTGCAGCGCCCGGACCTGAAGTTCCCGCCGTTCCAGCCACGCCCGCTGGCGGGCATGGACGCGATCTTCGCGCGCGTCGGCGCCGGCGACGTGGTGCTGCACCATCCGTTCGACACGTTCGCGCCGGTGCTGGAACTGGTCCGGCAGGCGGCCGACGACCCGGCGGTGCTCGCGATCAAGCAGACCCTGTACCGCACCGGCAAGGACTCGCCGATCGTCGAGTCGCTGGTGCAGGCCGCGCGCAACGGCAAGGACGTCACCGTGGTGGTCGAACTGCGCGCGCGCTTCGACGAGGAGGCGAACCTGGGCTTCGCCGACCGCCTGCAGGCCGCGGGCGTGCAGGTCGTCTACGGCGTGGTCGGTTTCAAGACCCACGCCAAGATGCTGCTGGTCGTCCGGCGCGAAGGCGGGAAGCTCCGACGGTACGTGCACCTGTCGACAGGCAACTACCACGCCGGCACCGCGCGCGCGTACACCGACATCGGCCTGCTCAGTGCGGACCCGGCGATCGGCGAGGACGTGCACCTCGTGTTCCAGCAGCTGTCCGGGCTGGCCCCGGCGATCACCCCGAAGAAGCTGCTGCAGGCGCCCTTCACCCTGCACGCCGGCTTGCTGGAACGGATCGAGCGCGAGGCCGCGCACGCGCGCGGCGGGCGCGCCGGCCGGATCATCGCCAAGCTCAATGCGCTCAACGAACCGCAGGTGGTGCGTGCGCTCTACGCGGCATCGCGGGCCGGCGTGCAGGTGGACCTCATCGTGCGCGGCGCATGCACGCTGCGCCCCGGCGTGCCGGGCGTCTCCTCGAACATCCGCGTGCGGTCGGTGGTGGGCCGCTTCCTCGAGCACAGCCGGGTGTACTGGTTCGGCAACGACGGCACGCCCGAGCTGTTCTGCGCGAGCGCCGACTGGCTGGAGCGCAACCTGCTGCGGCGCGTGGAGATCGGCTTCCCCATCCTGGACCCGGCGCTGGCCGAGCGCGTCCGCAGCGAGGCCCTGGACAACTACCTGGCCGACAACACCGACGCCTGGCTGCTGCAGCTCGACGGCAGCTATTTGCGCGCCACGCCGGGCGATGCGCCGGCCCATTCGGCGCAGGGCGCGCTGCTGCGACAGGCGGCCGGCGCGTGACCGGGAGCGTCGCGCACGCCCGTCCGGCGCTGACGCCCCTCGCCGACGGCGACCTGCTCGCCGCGGTCGACCTGGGCTCCAACAGTTTCCACATGGTGGTCGCGCGCTACGTGCTCGGGCAGATCCGGGTGGTCGACCGGCTGCGCGAGACCGTGCGCCTGGCCGAAGGGCTGGACGGCCGCGGCGGCCTGCGCCCCGCCGTGCGCGACCGCGCGTTCGAGACGCTTGCCCGCTTCGGCCAGCGCCTGCGCGAGGTCCCGCCGGACCGGGTCCGGGCCGTCGCGACCCATACCGTGCGGCAACTGTCGGCGCCGCAATCCTTCCTCGTACCCGCCGAAACCGCACTGGGGCACGCCATCGAGGTGATCGCCGGCCGCGAAGAGGCACGCCTGGTCTACCAGGGCGTCGCGCACGCGCAGCCGCCGAAGCCGGGGCATCGCCGGCTGGTGATGGACATCGGTGGCGGCTCCACCGAATGCATCATCGGCACCGGCCTGGTGGCGCTGGAACGCGAAAGCCTGCAGGTGGGTTGCGTGTCGACCACGCGCCGGTTCTTCGCCGACGGCAGGCTGACGCGCCGCCGGTGGGACGAGGCACTGGTCGAGGTCGGCGCGGAATTCCAGCAGTTCGCGAGCCTGTACCGCGCGCTGGGCTGGCAGGAGGCCCTGGGCTCGTCCGGGACCAACAAGGCGGTCGGCGAGATCTGCGCGGCCATGAAGTTGACCAAGGGTGCGGTGACCGCCGAAGCGCTGCCCCATGTCCGCGACCGCTTGCTGGCCGCCGGCCACGTCGACCGCATCGACCTGCCGGGGCTCTCCGAGGACCGCCGCCCGATCATCGCCGGCGGCCTGCTCGTGCTCGAGGCGGCGTTCGAGGCGCTGGGGCTGGAGCGGATGCTGGTCAGCCGCGCCGCGCTGCGCGAGGGCGTGCTGCACGACCTGGTCGGCCGCATCAGCGACAACGACCCGCGCGACGCGTCGGTCGACGCGATCATGCTGCGCTACGGGATCGATGCGGGCCAGGCGGCGCGGGTGCAGGCGACCGCGCTGCGGCTGTTCGACCAGGTGGCGGCGCCGTGGCGACTCACCGCGGACGACCGCGCGATGCTCGGCTGGGCCGCGCGGCTGCACGAGCTGGGGCTGACGATCGCGCACAGCCAGTACCAGGTGCACGGCGCCTACATCCTGTCGCACTCGGACATCGCGGGCTTCTCGCAGCACGAGCAGCGGTTCCTGGCCGCGCTGGTCCGCGCGCACCGGCGGCGGGTGCCGAAGTCGGTGTTCGATGCGGTGCCCGACCGGCTGCTGGCCGCGGCCCGCCGCACCACCGCCCTGCTCCGGCTCGCCGTGCTGCTGCACCGCGCGCACGAGGCCGATCCGATCCCCCGGCTCGACGCGCGCGCGGACGGTGAGCGACTGGCCATCACCCTCGACCGCGCATGGCTCGAATCGCGACCGCTGCTGGCCGCCGACCTCGAGGGCGAACCGGCCGACAGCGCGCAACTGGGCATCACGCTGTCGTTCTAGTCCGCGACGCCTGCCCGACCGCGTACCAGTCCACCTTGCGCGTGGCGACCATCGCGCCGGCCAGCACCACGAACAGCAGGCCCGCCCCCAGCACCAGCGCGTTGTCCTCGGAGACCAGCAGTCCGTACAGCGCCGCATACAGCAGCGCGAACGCGCCACCAGCCGCCAGTCCGCGCATGCGGCTTCGCAGCACGTGTGCCAGGTAGAAGCCGAGCAACCCCACGCAGGCGACGCTCGCCGCGATGTACGCCCAGCCGAACGCGATCCGTTCGGAGAGCGCCAGCAGCAGCAGGAAGAAGACCGACAGCGCCAGCCCGACCAGCAGGTACTGGATGGGGTGGATGGGCAGCCGCTTGACCGTCTCGAACAGGAAGAACCCGCCGAACGTCAGCAGCACGAACAGGATCCCGTACT
>CAMPJU010000160.1 GCA_946886995.1 uncultured Lysobacteraceae bacterium | reverse complement strand
TCGCCAGCGAGTTCATGGGCCTGGTGCACGGCGCGTACGACGCGAAGGCGGAAGGCTTCGCGCCGGGCGGTGCGTCGCTGCACAACTGCATGACCGGCCACGGCCCGGATGCGGCGACGTTCGACAAGGCGAGCCGTGCGGACCTGTCGAAGCCCGATGTCGTCCGTGACACGATGGCCTTCATGTTCGAAGCGCGTGCCGTGATCCGCCCCACTGCGCAGGCGCTCGACGCCGCACACCGGCAGCGCGACTACCAGGCGTGCTGGGCGGGGCTGCGGCGCAACTTCCAGCCACCGGAGGCATGATGCGGAGGACTCGCCCCACCCGGCAGGGCACCATCGTCGCCCTGCCGCGTCCCGCGGCCGCCGCCGTCCAGGCGATGCAGCGGTTCCTGCAGGTCGAGGCCTCGGGCGGCATCCTGCTGATCGGTGCCGCGATCGTGGCCCTGCTGATGGCGAACTCCCCACTGGAGGAGTTCTACGACCACTTCCGCGAGTTGCCGGTACAGGTGCAGGTCGGCGACTTCGGCATCGCCAAGCCGCTGCTGCTGTGGATCAACGACGGCCTCATGGCGATCTTCTTCCTGCTGGTCTCGCTGGAGATCAAGCGCGAGGCCATGAGCGGGCAGCTGTCCACGCGCGCGCAGGTGATGCTGCCGGTGATCTGCGCCTTCGCGGGCGTACTGGTGCCGGCCCTGATCTACGCGGGATTCAACCGCGGCGACGCGGAGACCATGCGGGGCTGGGCGATCCCGACGGCGACCGACATCGCGTTCGCGCTGGGCGTGCTGTCGCTGCTCGGGTCGCGCGTCCCGCTGGGCATGAAGGTCCTGCTGTCCACCATTGCGGTGGTCGACGACCTGGTCGCGATCCTGATCATCGCGGTGTTCTATTCGCACGGCCTGTCCGTGGGTGCGCTGGGCTGGGCCGGGGTTGCGCTCGCGGTCATGTTCCTGCTGAACCGGCGCGGCGTCACCGCGTTGACGCCTTACCTGCTGCTGGGTGCCTTCCTCTGGATCTGCGTGCTCAAGTCGGGGGTCCACGCCACCCTGGCGGGCGTGGCGACCGGCCTGATGATCCCGCATGCGCGCCGCCGCGATGCCGACGGCGACGGCATCGCCGACGACAGCGAGGAAACGCCGCTCGAGGAACTGGAGCACGCGCTGCACCCGTGGGTCGCGTACCTGATCCTGCCGTTGTTCGCGCTCGCCAACGCCGGCCTCGCGCTCGGCGACTTCACCGGCGACGACCTGGCCTCCGCCGTCCCGCTGGGCATCGCGCTGGGCCTGGTGCTCGGCAAGCCGGTGGGGATCGTGGGTGCCGCCGTCGCCGCGCGCGCGCTCGGGATCGCGAGTTTTCCCGAGGGCATGGACTGGAAGGCGATGGTGGGCCTCGGCCTGCTGTGCGGCATCGGCTTCACGATGAGCCTGTTCATCGGAGGCCTGGCCTTCGGTGGCGCGGGCGACCTGTTCTCCGCCAGCGTGCTGGGGGTGCTGGTGGCCTCGACCATCGCCGCGGTCGCCGGATTCGCCTGGTTGCGCATCGTGCTGCCGGATCGCGCCGCCACGGACCGCTGACCATGCCCGCGGCACTGGTCTTCGGCGCGACCGGCCAACTCGGCCGGCCGCTGCTGGCGCGGCTGCGGGAGGAACGCTGGGACGTGGTCGCGGTGTCGCGGGATCCCCGGCACGCGCCGGGGGTGTGCTGGGTGGAGGGCGAGCTGTCGACACTCGGGCGGGTGCCCGGCCGCTTCGACGTCGCCTTCAGTTGCGGACCCCTGGACCATTTCGCGCGGTGGTACGCGGCACATGGCGCCGGCGTGCCGCGCGTGGTGGCATTCGGATCGACCAGCGTGGAGATCAAGCACGGTTCCGCGGATCCACGCGAGCGCGACCTGGCGGCGCGCCTCGCGAAGGGCGAACAGGTGGTGTTCGCGGCCGCCGCGCGGCATGGTGCCGCGGCAACCGTGTTGCGCCCTACGCTCGTCTATGGCGCGGGAGCGGACCGGACCCTGACCCGGATGGCGTCGCTGGCGCGTCGGCTGCGCGTGCTGCCGCTGCCCGCGGACGCGACCGGTCTGCGCCAGCCGGTGCACGTCGAGGACCTGGCGGCGGCGGCGCTTGCCGCGCAGGCGGCCACGGCCGCGCACGGCCACGCGTATGCGCTGCCGGGTGGCGAGGCATTGCCCTACCGCGAGATGGCTGCCCGCGTGCTGGCGGCGCTCGACCCGCCCGCGCGGTTGCTGACCGTGCCGGCACCGGTGTTCCGCGGCGTGCTCGCGCTGGCGCGCGCCACCGGGCTGGCGCGGGGATTCGGGGAGGCCGCGGCCGCGCGGCTGCAGGAGGACCTGGTGTTCGATGCCGCACCGGCGCGTGCGGCATTCGGCTATGCGCCGCGCGACTTCGCACCCACCGCCGCGATGTTCGAGCCGCCGCCCTGACGTTCAGATGTCGCGGGGCACCGGCAACGGGCGCGCCTTCGCCCGTGCCCGCAGCGCGATCAGGAGGACGCCACCCAGCACCATCGCGCCGCCGATCCACAGGTTCGGACCCGGCCGGTCACCCCAGAACAGCACGCCCAGGGCGACCGCCAGCACTGGCGTGAGCAGCAGCCACGGCGTGACCACCGCGACCGGATGCCGCTGCACCAGCACGTAGTACAGCCCGTGGCCGAGCAACGACGAGACAAGCGCCGAGTAGGCGACGCCGCCCCAGCCGATCCAGGTCGCATCGCGCAGCGCCGCCACGCTGCCGGGTTCGAGCAACAGGCTGATCGCCACCAGCGGGGCCACGCCGATGATGGCGGTCCATCCCTGGGCGCTGACCATGCCGAGCCCGTTCAAGCGGCGCATCAGCACCGTGCCCAGTGCCAGGCACAGCGACGACACCAGCATCACCGCGAGCGCGACCGGCTGTCCGAACACCAGCGGATCGAAGCCGAGCACGAGCACGCCACCGAAGCTGACCGCGATCGCCAGCCCGGTGCGCCACGCGAAGCGCTCGCCCAGCAGCCACCACGCCAGCAGCGCCGCCATCGGCACGTAGCTCTGCATCACGATCGCCGGCGAGGACAGGTCGCCGGCCATCCGCAGTGCAAGGAAGCTCAACCCGAAGTGCAGGACACCGTTGCACAGCGCGACCGCCACCAGGCGTGGCCACTGGCCCTGCGCCGGCCGCTGCACGAACGGCGCGAGCACCGCGACCAGCAAGGCCAGCCGCAACGCCGTGAACATGAAGGGCGGGATCTCGCGCAGCGCATGCGCGGATGTCAGGAAGTTGAATGCCCAGGCGATGCAGACCAGCAGGACCAGCCCGAGGTCGCGCCGGTTCAATAGCGCCAGCCCAGTCGCCGGTAGACCTTGGACAGCAGCCACGCCGGACCGACCAGCAGGTAGGTCAGGTCGGTCAGGAAGCTGGGGCGCCGCCCCTCGACCTTGTGCCCGACGAACTGCGCGATCCACGCGACCACGAACACGCCGACCGCCAGCCACAGCAGCTGCGACGTGCCCAGCCCGTCATGCAGCCACCGCGTGAGCCACGCGAGCGCGACCAGCACTGCGAGCATGCCGAACCCCAGCGGCCGCGACGCCCGGTAATAGAACATCCAGGCCAGGAACATCGCCAGCGCGGCCCACAGTCCTGCGCGGAACCAGGTGCCCGGCACCGGGATGCACCACAGCAATGCGACGACGCTCCACAGGATCGCCGGGACCGCGATCCAGTGGATGGCCACGTTGGTCGGGTGGCGGTGGTCCGACGCGTAGCTGGCGAACCAGCGGTCGATCGGGCGCGTCGCGGTGGCAGGCGTGTCCATGGTGTCGTCCCTCAGTCGAGGCCCGCCAGCCGCTGCAGTGCCTCGGCATAGCGGGCGCGGGTGCGCTCGATCACTTCCGGCGGCAGGCGCGGCCCGGGCGGTGTCTTGTCCCAGTCCAGCGTCTCCAGGTAGTCGCGCACGATCTGCTTGTCGTAGCTCGGCGGACTGGTGCCCACCCGATACTCGTCCGCGGGCCAGTAGCGCGACGAATCCGGCGTGAGCATCTCGTCCATCACGTGCAGCCGGCCGTCCGCGTCGGTGCCGAATTCGAACTTGGTGTCGGCCAGCAGGATGCCCCGCTCTGCCGCGTGCGCAGCGGCGAAGGCATACAGGCGCAGCGTCGCGTCGCGCACCTGCTCGGCGAGGTCGGCGCCGACGATCCGCACCATGGTGTCGAAGTCGATGTTCT
>CAMPJU010000159.1 GCA_946886995.1 uncultured Lysobacteraceae bacterium | reverse complement strand
ACCTGATCGTCCGCCCGGGCCTGATCAACGTCGACTTCGCCGACGTGCGCACCGTGATGAGCGAGATGGGCCTGGCGATGATGGGCACCGGTTGCGCCCGCGGCGACGACCGCGCGCAGGCGGCCGCCGAAGCGGCGATCCAGAACCCGCTGCTGGACGACGTCAACCTGTCGGGCGCCAACGGCATCCTGGTCAACATCACCGCCGGCCCGGACTTCACCATGGCCGAGTTCGACGAGGTCGGCCGCACGGTGGAGAACTTCGCCTCCGAGGACGCGACCGTGGTCATCGGCACCGTGCTGGATCCGGACATGAACGACGAGGTCAAGGTCACGGTGGTCGCCACCGGCCTGAACCGCGCCGCCATGCGCCAGCCCGCGCCGAACCTGGACCTCGGCCGGGACCGTGGCTTCGATCGCGGCGCCGACCGTCGCGAGCCCATGCGCGCCCCGATCAAGCTGGTGCGCAATGCCACCACCGGGCTGCCGGACTACGAAGCCATGGAGAACGTGGAGCAGTCGGCCCCGGCGCAGGTCGGGTTCGCCTCGGCGCTGCGGGGAGGGCGTGCGGCCGTCGCCGAGGCGCCGGCGCCTGCACCCGCCACCGCGGACCTGCCGCCCGACTACCTGGACATCCCGGCCTTCCTCCGCCGCCAGGCGGACTGACCGGACGCCATGCCATAGCCAACGCCATGTCCTGACTTGACCTGTGGGAGCCGCCACGGCGGCGAAGCCCTTCGCCGGCACGCCGGCTCCCACAGGGTTCTTTTCTTCACGGTTTTCCCCCTGCGTTCAGCACCCTGCGTGCTAACCTCCCGCCGGTTCAGGAAGCCCCCCAGGCAAGCCGCCGCCGCATGCTCCGACAGCGCACCCTCAAGAACGTGATCCGCGCCACCGGCGTCGGGCTGCACAGCGGCGAGAAGGTCTACCTCACCCTGCGCCCGGCCCCCGTCGATGCGGGCATCGTGTTCCGGCGCGTGGACCTGGATCCGGTCGTCGAGATTCCCGCACGCGCCGACAGCGTCACCGAAACCATGTTGTGCACCGGCCTGTCGCAGGACGGCGGCAAGGTCATGACGGTCGAACACCTGATGTCGGCGCTGGCCGGCCTCGGCATCGACAACGCCTACGTCGAACTGTCCGCGCCCGAAGTCCCGATCATGGATGGCTCCTCGGGCCCGTTCGTGTTCCTGCTGCAGTCGGCCGGCATCGCCGAGCAGGAAGCGCCCAAGCGCTTCATGCGCATCCGCGAGGCCGTCGAGGTCCGCGATGGCGACAAGGTCGCCCGCTTCGAGCCGCACGACGGCTTCCGGATCGGGTTCACCGTCGAGTTCGACCACCCCGCGATCCCCACCTCGCGTTCGCGCGCCGAGGTCGACTTCTCCACCAGTTCCTACGTGCGCGAGGTCAGCCGCGCCCGGACCTTCGGCTTCATGCGCGACCTGGAGTTCATGCGCGAGCGCAACCTCGGCCTGGGCGGCTCGATGGACAACGCGATCGTGCTGGACGAATTCCGGGTCCTCAACGAGGACGGGCTGCGCTATGCGGACGAGTTCGTCCGCCACAAGATCCTCGACGCGGTCGGCGACCTGTACCTGGCCGGCCGGCCGATCATCGGCGCGTTCGAGGGCTTCAAGTCCGGCCACGCCCTCAACAACAAGCTGGTCCGTGCCCTGCTGGCGCGGCCGGAGGCGTGGGACGAGGTCGTTTTCGACGACCCCACGACGGCCCCGGTGGCCTACGGAGCCCCGGCGCCGGCCCTGTAGGTGCCGCTCCGCGGGCCCACTCCCCAAGGCGTGAACCGGCCCGCCTTTCTTCACGAAATCGTAACGAAATTCGTCTGATCCCTTAACAATACACGGGGGGTCGGCCGGTAGCATGCCGGCAGGTCGATTTCACCGGGCGTCCACAAACGTGACGCCGCGGCACGACCGGACAGATTCGAAACCGCTTCAGTCGGTGTCCTTCAACGAATCCAGTGCCGCCCGCAGTGCATCGCGCGTGGCATCGGACATCGGCAAGGGGGGACGTTCCACCGGGGGGGCGGCAGGCACGGGTGCGGTTGCGGTACGGACCACGATCGCATCCACGGCCAGCCCGACGGAACGGGCGGCGTCGATGACCGCGGCTTCCTCCAGGCGCAGCCTGGCGTTCCAGGCGGGGGCATCGACGACAAAGACGAGCGTGTTGCCCGTGAGGTTCGCCAGGCGCGCATGCGCGGCGACGGGGGGCGGCAGGCAAGGGCGCAACCGGCGGTCCAGGGCATCGAGCCAGAGCGCGCGACGCAGGGGATCGCCAGCCGGATCGGCCATCAGCGCATCGAGCGCGGGGCGCGGATCGGGTGGCTTGGACCGGGAACGAGACATTTGCATATGACCTTGAAGACCATCGTAATCCATACCTGTTCACGGCTGGCCGCGCTGCCGCGGCGCGCGCATGCGTTCGCCGGGGAGCGCCCGATGCTTGTCGCCGGCCTGCTGCTCGCCGCCGGCGTCGCGATGGGGGCCGGCGCCCGCAGCGGCGTGGGCATGGTCGAGACGGCGCGCCTGCAGGCGCAGGTCGAGGCGCAGCAGGGCCAGCTGGACGAGATCCGCGATGGCGCCCAGCGCGAAGTCAACGCGCTCGCCGCCCGCCTGGGCGAACTGCAGGCCCAGGCCACCCGGCTCAACGCGCTGGGCGAGCGCCTGACCCGCGTCGGCAAGCTGGCCGACGGCGAATTCGACTTCGACCGCGACATCGCCATCGGCGGCGCCGGTCCCGTGGAGGACATGCCGCCGGCCGAACTCGAGGGCGACCTGGCCCTGCTGGAGACGCAGTACGACGCCGCCGGCCAGCAGCTCACGGTGCTCGAATCGCTGCTGTTCACCCGCGAGCTCGACCGCAACAGCACGCCGTCCCGCGACCCGATCGCCGACAGCTACGTGACCTCCGGCTACGGCGGCCGCTCGGACCCGATCCGCGGCGGGCGCCAGTTCCACAAGGGCGTGGATTTCGAGGCCGACGTCGGCGACCCCGTGCTGGCCGTCGCCGACGGCGTGGTCAGCTTCGCAGGGCCGCGCGCCGGCTACGGCAATACCGTCGAGATCGACCACGGCAACGGTTACGTCACGCGCTACGCCCACAACTCCCGGCTGAGCACGCGCGTGGGCGACCTGGTCCGCAGCGGGCAGCAGATCGCGCGGGCGGGCTCGACCGGCCGCTCGACCGGCCCGCACGTGCACCTGGAAGTGTGGGAGAACGGCCGTGCCGTGAACCCGCGCAAGTTCCTGGCCCAGTCGCACGGCTGAGCCGGAGGGGGTTGGGGCCGGGAGGTTCGGCCCCACCTGTTAAACTTCGCGATCCCCAAGAAAGGGCGCCCGGCGCCCTTTTTCCGTTTTTGCGGACCCCGTACCGACGGGCCCCAGTTCCTACGGACGACCCATGCTCAACAGCCTGCTCAACCGCGTCTTCGGCAGTCGCAACGACCGCTTCCTCGGCCAGCTCACCGGCCTCGTCAAGAAGATCAACGCCCTCGAGCCGGAGATGGAGCAGCTCTCCGACGCCGACCTGCAGGCCAGGACCCCCGCGTTCCAGGAGCGCATCCGCAACGGCGAGTCGCTCGACAAGGTGCTGCCCGAGGCCTTCGCCGTCTGCCGCGAGGCCTCCCGTCGCGTCCTGGGCATGCGCCACTACGACGTCCAGCTGATCGGCGGCATGGTGCTGCACATGGGCAAGATCGCCGAGATGCGCACCGGCGAGGGCAAGACCCTGGTCGGCACGCTGCCGGTCTACCTCAACGCGCTGGCCGGCAAGGGCGTGCACGTGGTGACGGTCAACGACTACCTTGCCCGCCGCGACGCGGCGTGGATGGGTCGGCTCTACAACTGGCTGGGCCTGTCGGTCGGCGTGGTCTACCCGGGCATGCCGCACTCGGACAAGAAGGGCGCGTACGGCTGCGACATCACCTACGCGACCAACAACGAGATCGGCTTCGACTACCTGCGCGACAACATGGCGCTGTCGAAGGCGGACCGCCACCAGCGCGGCCTGCACTACGCGATCATCGACGAGGTCGACTCGATCCTGATCGACGAGGCGCGCACGCCGCTGATCATCTCCGGCCCGGCCGAGGAATCGCCGGAGCTCTACGTCAAGGTCAACCGCATCGTCCCGTCGCTCACGCGCCAGACGGAGGAGGACGGCGAGGGCGACTACTGGGTCGACGAGAAGGGCAAGCAGGTCCACCTGTCCGAGGACGGCCAGGAGCA
>CAMPJU010000158.1 GCA_946886995.1 uncultured Lysobacteraceae bacterium | reverse complement strand
GGTCCCTGTCGCTGGAAGCGGCCGAAGCGGTCGAGGCGTTCCGCGAACCGGAACCAGAACCGGAACCGGAGTCGCTCCCCGAGCTGCATTTCGAACCCGAACCCGAACCCGAACCCGAGCCCGAGCCCGAGCCCGATTCGATCGAACTGACCCTGGACGGCGACCCGCCGTCCACCGATGCGACCGCGGCAACGGCAGAGAGCGGCAGCGAAACCATCCGCGACTTCCGCCGCGACCTGGCGGATATCGAGAAGCGGATCGCGGCGATGTCGCTCGTGGGCGAGGCACCGGCCGCCGAGCCGGCCGCGGGCACGACAACGCCGGGCACCAGCGAACCGGCTGGCGAACCGACGACCGCACCCGACGCGAGCGCCGACGCGGCGACCGAAGCGCCTGCCACGGCCGCGGCACACACCCCGGCCGCGGGCGCGGTCCTCGTGCTCGCCGGGATCGGCGGCCCCGACGCGGTGCGCCAGTTCCTCGGCGAATTGCCGGCGCAGTTCCCGCGACCTGTCCTGATCCAGCAGCGGCTCGACGGCGGTCGCCATGACCGCCTCGTCCAGCAGATGGCACGCGCGACGTCGCTGCCGGTGAGCCTGGCGGCGGATGGCGACGCGGCGATGGCCGGGCACGTGTACATCCTGCCGCCGGACGTGGGCCTGTCGATGGGCGAGGACGGCCTGCGTTTCGTCTCGGGCGGAAGCCCGATCACCACCCTCCCGGCGGCGGACAGCGCCGTGCTGATGTTCAGCGGCAGCGACACCGCCCTGGTCGATGCCGCGATGGAACACGCGCAGGCCGGAGCGCTGGTCGCCGGACAGTCGCCCGAGGACTGCTACGACGCCGCGGCCTCCGACGCGCTGGTGGCGCGCGGCGCAGAATCGGGGCAACCCGCCGAACTTGCCCGCCGCCTGGCCGGACGCTGGGCCGCCTGAGGACACGACCATGACCGACAACACGACCGACCAGGGCATCGACGGCGCCCGCATCGACGACATCCGCGGCGTCCTCATCCAGGTTGCCGGCGCCAGGCTGCTCATGCCCAACGCGGCGATCGCCGAGGTGCTGTCCTACGCCGACCCCGACCCCGTCGAAGGCACGCCGGACTGGTTGCTCGGCCAGGTGCGCTGGCGCGGCTGGCAGTTGCCGCTGGTCGCGTTCTCGCGCCTGACCGGCATCGCCGAGGAAAAGCCGGGCCTGGGCAACAAGATGATCGTGCTCAAGGCCTTCGGCGGCCGTGGCAAGGTGCCGTTCTTCGCGGTGCTGACCCAGGGCTTCCCGCGGCTGGTCACCGTGTCCCGCGCCGCGCTGGTCGCGGTCGATGCGGGCGACGAGTTGCCCGCCGGCGTGCTGGGCCGGGTCGAACTCAACGAGGATCCCGCGCTGGTGCCCGACGTCGGTCGCCTCGAGGCGATGATCGACGAGGCGCTGGCACAGGCGCAGGCCGCCTAGCGCAGGTCGCCCCAGCGGGCCTGCAGTGCGGCCACGGCGGCGATGCCCGCCGTCTCGGTGCGCAGGATCCGCGGCCCCAGGCGCAGGCCTTCGAACCCCGCGCCCTCCAGCTGCTCCCGGTCTCGCGGCGACCAGCCACCCTCGGGCCCGACCGCCAGCACCACCGACATCGGCAACCGGTCCTGCAACTGCAACCCGTCGACGTCGCGCGTACCGCGCGGATCCAGCAGCAGGCGGGTGCCGCCCCCGGGCAGCGATGCAAGCGCGGCCGCGAGCGGCTTCGGCGCGTCGATGCCCGGGATCCGCGCGCGTCCGCACTGCTCGCACGCGGCCGCCAGGACGCTACGCCAGTGCGCGACGCGCCGGGCAGCCCGCGCCGCGTCCAGTTTCACCTCGCTGCGCTCGCTGTCCGCCGCGACGAATGCCGCGACCCCGAGCTCCGTCGCCTTCTGCAGGATCCAGTCCATCTTCTCGCCCCGCGCCACGCCCTGGACGAGGGTGACCGGCAGCGGGGACTCGTTGTCGACCGGTCGCGCATCGGTCACGTCGACCAGCAGTTCGCGCTTGCCGGCGGCCTGGATGCGCGCGTCGTAGTCGTTGCCGTCGCCGTTGAACAGCACGCACGCATCGCCCTCGCGCAGGCGCAGCACCCGCTGCAGGTGCGCCGCGGCGGCGGACGGCAGCGGCACGCGCAGGCCGACCGCGAGTGGCGCGTCGACATGGACGCGGGTCAGGCGCATGCATCCGCCAACGCTGCGGCGGTCGCCGTTTCGATGACATCCCGCGTCGCGTCCGCGAGCAGGTCGAGTTGCGCGTCGTCGACGCAGTAGGGCGGCATCCAGTACAGGATGTCCCCGAGCGGGCGAAGCACCACGCCGAGTTCCAGCGCCCGCCGGTAGGCGCGCAGCCCGACGCGCAGCGACGGGTCGAACGGCGTGGCGCGGTCGCCGTCCCGGGTGAGCTCGAAGGCGACGACCATGCCCGACTGGCGCACGTCGGCGACGTGCCGGTGGGCGCCAAGGGGCGCGGCGCGTTCCGCCATCTTCGCCGCTCGGTCGCGGTTGCGTGCCAGGACGTCGTCGGCCTCGAAGATGTCCAGCGACGCCAGCGCGGCGGCGCAGGCCAGCGGGTTGCCGGTGTAGCTGTGCGAATGCAGGAACGCGCGCTCGCGGGAGTCGTCGAGGAACCCGTCGTACAGCGCCTGCGTGGCCAGCACCGCCGCCAGCGGGAGGAAGCCGCCGGTCAGCCCCTTCGACGTGCACAGCAGGTCGGGCGCGATCCCGGCCTGCTCGCAGGCGAACAGGGTGCCGGTGCGGCCGAAGCCGACCGCGATCTCGTCGGCGACCAGGAACACGCCGTGTGCGTCGCACAGCTCGCGCGCGCGGCGCAGGTAGGCCGGGTGGTGCATGCGCATGCCGCCGGCGCATTGCACCAGCGGCTCGAGGATCAGCGCGCAGACCTCTCCCGGGTGCCGTTCCAGGAGTTCACCCAGCGCATCGGCGGCACGCAGCGCACAGGCCTCGGCCGATTCGCCGCCGTGCGCCTCGTAGGCATCGGGCGAGGGCGCGAACAGGGCTTCCGTCAGCAAGGGCGCGTAGATGCGGCGGTAGAGCGGGATGTCGCCGACGGCCAGTGCGCCCAGCGTCTCGCCGTGGTACCCGTTCTCCAGCGCGACGAACTTGGTGCGGCCCGTGTCCCCGCGGTTCCGGAACCAGTGGAACGCCATCTTCAGGGCCACTTCCACGCCTGCCGAGCCGTTGTCCGCATAGAACACCTTGGCCAGCGGAGCGCGCCCTTCCTGCCGGGGCGCGAGCGCGAGCAGGCGTTCGGCCAGCTCGACGGCCGGCGCATGCGAGAACCCGGCGAGGATCACCTGTTCGAGCGTGCCCGCCTGGCGCGCGATCGCCGCGGCGATCCGGGGCTCGGCATGGCCGTGGATGTTCGTCCACCAGCTCGACACCGCGTCGAGGTAGCGCCGGCCGTCGCGCCCGACGAGCCAGGCACCTTCGCCGCGCTCGATCGGCACCAGCGGGAGTACGGACGGGTGCTCGCGCATCTGCGTGCAGGGGTGCCACAGCACCGCCAGGTCGCGCTCGAGCCAGCGGTCGCCGGCCGGCTCCGCTATGATTTTCGGATCGTGGAACACACTTCCCATCCCCGCATTATCGCCCGGGCCGCCCGTGGCACGGCATGAGGACCGCGGCGACGGCCGCCCCCTGCCGATCATCCACGGCATCACCGAGCACGATGCCGGCCCGTACCGGATGGAACGGCTGGACCTGGAGTTCCGGAACGGCGAACGGCGGCGGTTCGAGCGCCTGCACGGGCGCGGGCGCGGGGCGGTCGCGGTCGTGCCGTTGCTCGACGACGAAACGGTGCTGCTGGTGCGCGAGTATGCCGCCGGCGTCCACCGGTACGAACTGGGCCTGGTGAAGGGGCGGATCGATGCGGGCGAGACACCGCTGCAGGCCGCCGACCGCGAACTGAAGGAAGAAGCCGGCTACGGCGCGCGGGAGCTCACGGTGCTGCGTGCGCTGACGCTGGCCCCGAGCTACATGAGCCACGAGACATCGCTGGTGCTTGCCCGCGACCTCTATCCCGAGCGACTTCCCGGCGACGAGCCGGAACCGCCCGAGGTGGTGCCGTGGCGGCTGGACCGCCTGCACGAACTGATCCTCCGCGAGGATTTCTCCGAGGGGCGCAGCATCGCGGCCCTCTTCATCGCCCGTGAATGGATGCGCACCCAGTGACCGAAACGACTCCGACCGACACGATCCTCACCCCCGCCATGCGCGAGGGCGTGATCGCCATCGCGCAGGCGGCCGCCGACGCGATCCTG
>CAMPJU010000157.1 GCA_946886995.1 uncultured Lysobacteraceae bacterium | reverse complement strand
GAGAACGCGATCAAGCACGGGCTGGAGCCGCGCACCGCCGGCGGCACGGTCTGGATCCGCGCGCGCCAGGACGACGACTCCGTCGCGATCACGGTCGCCGACGACGGCGACGGCTTCAACACGAAGAACAGCGGCACCGGCATCGGCCTGAAGAACGTGCGCGAGCGCCTGCGCCTGATGCACGGCAACCGGGCCTCGCTGGCGGTGGTCGCGAATTTCCCCGCGGGCGTGGCCGCCACCATCTGCCTGCCGGCCGGCCGCTCGAACGCATCGCTGGACGAGGGCTCGCCGGACAAGGGCCGCGCCGATGCGTGACGTGCCCACCTGCCTCGTCGCCGAGGATGAGTCGCTGCTGCGCCGCTCGCTGGTCGAACAGCTGGCGCGGGCCTGGCCGGAGCTGCACATCGTCGCCGAGTGCGAGGACGGGGCGAGCGCGGTCGAGGCACTGGCCGAGTTCGAACCGGACGTCGCGTTCCTCGACATCCGCATGCCCGGCCTGACAGGGCTGGAAGTCGCCACGGCGGCGGCGGAAGCCAGCCCACGCACCCGGGTGGTGTTCGTCACGGCGTATGACCAGTACGCCATCGATGCGTTCGAGCGCGGGGCCGTCGACTACCTGCTCAAGCCGATCAAGCCCGAGCGGCTGGCCGCCACCGTGGACCGCCTGCAACGCAGCGCGGGCAACGTGGACGCCGCTGCGCTCGCGCAGCTGCTCGAACGGATCGGCACCCTGCCCCGCGCCGACGCGCCGCCACCGATGACGTGGCTGACCGCGAGCGCCGGCAAGGAGACGCGCCTGGTGCTGGTCGACGAGGTCTGCTACTTCCGCGCCGACAACAAGTACACGACGGTCGTCACCGCCGAGGGCGAAGCGCTGCTGCGTACGCCGATCAAGGACCTGCTGGCGGTGCTGGACCCGGCGACGTTCAAGCAGATCCACCGCTCGACCATCGTCAACCTGAAGGCCATCGCCGGCATCGTCCGCGACGACAGCGGCCGCGGCACCGTGCGCCTGAAACAACGCCCCGAGACACTCCCGGTCAGTGCGCCCTTCATGGCGCTGTTCCGCCACATGTGAGGTACGCCATGGACATGCTCGCCACCTTCCTGCAACTCGTGCTCGCCCTGTTCGGCGTGGAGCTGGGCGGCAGCACCTTCAGCCACCGCGACAGCATCGACGGCGTGGACACGCTCTACAGCATCGCCACGATCGAGTCTGGCATCGCACGCTTCGAGTGCCTGGCCAGCGCGAGCGGGCGTTGCGTCTACACGGTCTTCCCCGGCACCTGCGCGGACGCCCCGTCGCTCACCGGCACCCGCGTGGGCCGGTGCGACGCCAGTCCGCCGCGCACCATCGTCCTGCCCGCGGGCACCCGGCGCGCGATCGCCGGACTCGCCGTCGAAGCGTTGTGCGTCCGCGGCGACGAGGCGCAGGTCCTGGACGATTGCGAGCGCCCGGAGCCGCTTGCCGCGCGTTGAACGTACTGCACGCGCAGGTACCATCGATCGGGACCGGACCCGGAGTTGCATCGATGCGATTGATCGCCCGCCTTCCCATGCCACCGGCCTTGTTGCTCGCCTGCTGCCTGCAGGCGTCGGCGGCCGTGCCACCTGGCGATGCGTTCGAGCGGACCACTCCGGCGGAGGCGGGCTATTCGGAAGCCAGGCTCGAGGCGCTGCGCGACTTCCTGTCCCGATCCGGCTCCGATTCGCTGCTGCTGCTGCACGACGGCAAGGTGTTCTTCGAATGGGGCGACATCCGCCGCAAGCTCTTCGTGCACTCCATCCGCAAGAGCCTGCTCAACTCGCTGGTCGGCGCCCACCTCGGCGAGGGCTGCCTGGTCCTCGACAGGACGCTCGGCGAGCTGGGCATCGACGACATCGCGCCGGGGCTGACGCCAATGGAAAAAACCGCGACGCTGGAGCAGGTCCTGCAGTCGCGGTCCGGCGTGTACCACCCCTCGGCAGCGGAATCGGAAGGGATGTCGGGACGCCGCCCGGCCCGTGGCAGCCACCCGCCCGGGACGCACTTCTACTACAACAACTGGGACTTCAACGTCGCCGGCGCGGTGTTCGAGCAGTGCACCGGCCGCTCGATCTACGACGCATTCCACGACGACATCGCCACGCCGCTGGGGATGCTCGACTATGGGAACAAGGTCGTGTCCAGCCCGCCCTCGGAAGCGCCGTTCGGCGACGTGGATGGCGTGTACCAGCTGGAAGCGGAACACTCCCGCTATCCGGCATACCACTTCCGGCTCTCCGCGCACGATCTTGCGCTGTACGGCCAGCTGTACCTGCAGCATGGGCAATGGCAGGGGCACCAACTGGTACCGGCGGAGTGGATCGATCGCAGCACGCAGCCGATTTCCATCACGGAGCCCGAGTACGGACTCGGCTACGGAATGTTGTGGGGGGTGGTGGTCCCGGACGAACCGTCGCGCCGCGCGTCGTTCTACCACACCGGTTCCGGCGTCCACATGCTCGGGATCTATCCGGAACAGGGACTGGTGATGGTCCACCGCGTCGACACGGACCGGGACTACACCTTCCACGGCGGCGACCTGTACCAGGTGATCCGGCGGGTCCACGGCGCGCGGATACAGCGGCCGGCCAACGAGGTGAAAACGTCATCACGGTAGCACCGGCCCGCGGCTGAACGCGTCCCGCCGCAGGCGTGGAAAATGGCGCAACGTTCACCGCCATCCGCCTAGATTGGCCCCACGGCAACCGCCGATGGAGGCCCCCATGAAGTATCGAATCCTGACCACCGCCATCGCCGCGATCGTGCTCGCCAGCACGCCGGCCATCGCGAAGGACAAACACAAGCACAAGCACAAGAACGGCAAGCACGACGTGGTGCTGGTCGACCGGAACCATCGTGGCGACCGCATCATCGTCGTCGACGACGACCGCTTCGACCGCCGCGGCAACAACCCGAAGGCGCAGGGCCGCCATGACAACGGCCTGCACCTGGGTTGGTACAAGCAGCGCTGGCAGCGTGGCGAACGCATCCCGGTCGCCTACCTGGAGCCGCGCTACTACGTCGATGACTACCGGACCTATGGCCTGGCGCCGCCACCGGACGGCTATCGCTGGGTCCGCCCCATGGACGAGCGCTACCTGCTGGTGCAGGTCGCGACCGGCCTGGTCCTGGAGGCGCTGGGCTACTGACCCCAGCGTCGTGACATTGGGCAATGCACCCGGCCCCGCCACGCGCTAACGTGGCGGGGCCGCTTTGTATCCGGAAGGGGGTCCGCATGCAGCGCCTGTCCGTGGTCGGTCCATTCCTCGTCGCCCTGGCCGCCGTTTCCGGTTGCGCCTCGGCGCCGGAAGTGGAACCCGATGTCACCGCGATCCTCGACGGCGTGCCGATCGCCGAGGGCACCGTGCTGTTCCCGGGCCGTTTCGACCCGGGCCGCCAGCCGGACGGCAACAGCGTCATGTTGCGCGGCCCGGATGGCTGGATCGTGTTCGACACCGGGCGCCACGAAGCGCACACCCGCGTGCTGCTCACGTTCGCGCGCGCCAGCGACCAGCCGGTCGCGGCCATCGTCAACAGCCACTGGCACCTGGACCACAGCAGCGGCAACCGCCTGCTCCGCGACACCTGGCCTGATGCCCCGGTCTTCGCCAGCGACGCGATCGTCGCGGCGTTGCCGGGCTTCCTTGCCGACAGCCGCCGCACCTCCGAGGCGATGATCGCCAGCGGCGAATTGCAGGAACCGATGCTGTCGGACGTGCTGGGCGACATCGCCACCATCACCGACGCCGGCGCGCTGCTCCCGACCGAGACCGTCACCCAGTCGAAGTCGGGCACGATCGCCGGACGCAAGGTCCACCTCGGGCTCGCCAGGAATGCGGTGACCGGCGGCGACCTGTGGTTGTACGACCCCACGACGGGCGTGTTGCTGGCCGGCGACCTGGTGACGCTGCCCGTCCCGTTCCTGGACACCGCGGATCCGCAGGGTTGGCAGGCCGCGCTCGAAGTCCTCGACGGCACCCGGTTCACGCTGCTGGTGCCGGGACACGGTGCACCGATGGACCGCGCGGCGTTCGAGGCCTGGCATGCGGCGTTCGACGCGCTGCTCGCCTGCGCCGCCACCGACGCGGCGACCGCCACCTGCGCGGACGGCTGGATCGCGGGACTGGGCGACCTGCTGCCGACGGCCGGACATGCGCGGGCGCGCGACATGTTGGCGTATTACATCGACGAAGTGCTGCGCCGCACGCCCGGATGATGGCGCCCTGACGGCGCCTTGATGGTGCGTACACGTGGCGGCGCCAGACTGGGCGCATGGCACAGCC
>CAMPJU010000156.1 GCA_946886995.1 uncultured Lysobacteraceae bacterium | reverse complement strand
TCGAATGCGCGCTGCTGGTCCTCGGCGCCGGCCCCGGCGGGTACACCGCCGCGTTCCGCGCCGCGGACCTGGGGCTCGACACCGTGCTGGTCGAACGCTTCGACTCCCTCGGCGGCGTCTGCCTCAACGTCGGCTGCATCCCGTCCAAGGCGCTGCTGCACGCGGCGGCCGTCATCGACGAGGCCGCGCACGCGAAGGACTACGGCATCGACTTCGGCAAGCCGAAGATCGGGCTCGATGCGCTGCGCACCTACAAGGACAAGGTCGTCGGCCAGCTCACCAAGGGCCTGTCCGGCATGGCCAAGCAGCGCAAGGTTCGCGTCGTCACCGGCTCCGGCCGCTTCGTTTCGGCGCACGAACTGGAAGTCGCGGGCGAGGGCGGCAAGCCGACGCTGGTGAAGTTCGACCAGTGCATCATCGCCGCCGGCTCGCAGCCGGTGAAGCTGCCCGGGTTCCCGTGGGATGACCCGCGGGTCATGGACTCCACCGATGCGCTGGAGCTGGAAGAAGTGCCGGGCAAGCTGCTGGTCGTGGGCGGCGGCATCATCGGCCTGGAAATGGCCACCGTGTACCGCGCGCTGGGCAGCGACGTCACCGTGGTCGAACTGTCCGACCAGCTGATGCCCGGCGCCGACGCCGACCTGGTCAGGCCGCTCGCCGCACGGCTGAAGCAGCAGGGCGTCGCGGTGCACCTGAAGACCAAGGTCGTCGAGGCGAAGGCGCAGAAGAACGGCATCGCGTGCACCTTCGAGGGTGCCAGCGAACCGGAGACGAAACGCTACGACCGCGTGCTGGTCGCCGTGGGGCGCGCGCCCAACGGTGCGAAGCTCGATGCGGAGAAGGCCGGCGTGCGCGTGGGCGAGCGCGGCTTCATCCCGGTGGACCGGCAGATGCGCACCAGTGCGCCGCACGTGTTCGCGATCGGCGACGTGGTGGGCAACCCGATGCTGGCGCACAAGGCCACGCACGAGGGCAAGCTGGCCGCGGAGGTCGCCGCGGGCGAGAAGCGCGAGTGGGTCGCGCGGGTGGTCCCGTCGGTCGCCTACACCGATCCGGAGATCGCCTGGGTCGGCGTCACCGAGACCGAGGCGAAGGCAAGCGGGTTGGCGGTCGGCACCGGCAAGTTCCCGTGGGCGGCCAGCGGCCGCGCGATCGGGCTGGGCCGCACCGAGGGCTTCACCAAGCTGGTGTTCGACGAGGCGACCCACCGGGTGATCGGTGGCGGGATCGTGGGTCCGCACGCCGGGGAGCTGATCGCCGAGGTGGCCCTGGCCATCGAGATGGGCGCCGAGGCCTCCGACATCGGGCACACCATCCACCCGCATCCGACGCTGTCGGAGTCCGTGGCCATGGCCGCCGAGGTGTACGAGGGCACGATCACCGACCTGTACATCCCGAAGAAGGGATAAAAGCGAAGCCCCGGCCTTTTGAGGGACCGGGGCTCCTTGGGCCTGCCGCGAGGATCGACGAGGAAATCGGGCAGGCCTCGGGAGGATGGACCGAACGCATGCGTGAAGGTTCCTCCCGGCACGGCCTGCGTTTGCGGGGGTTCAGCACGCTTAACGCGCCGCCTCCGGCCGTTCCGGAGGTCGCCGGTTCCGGGACGGATGTCAGTTGCCGCGCCCGAAATGCGACTGCTATACTTTTGCGGCTTCGCAGGGCGGTTTTCGTGTCCTGCCGACTCCCCGAGCTGACCCGAGCGAGACAAGGTCCACGCGTGCACGATCCAGTTGCCGCGGGTCGCCAGACCGCACTCCGCGCCATCGGCTTCCAGGCCGTCGTCGCGGTCCTGCTGGCGGCAGCCTTCCTTGCGCAGGGTCCTCGCGCGGCACTCGCCGCGGCAACGGGAGGCGCGGCGCTCGTCGCCGGCCACCTGGTGGTCGCGATGGTGGCGCTGGGAGGCGGCATCGTGCCGGCGCGGGTGGCATTCGCGCGGCTGCTGCTCGGCATCGCCGGGAAGTGGCTGGTGGTGGTGGCGGTCCTGGCCGTCGCATCGGGAGCCTGGCGCCTGCCGCCGCTGCCGATGCTGGCCGGACTGGTGGCGGGCCTGCTGGCCTATTACGTGGCGTTGAACTTCGGCAACAGGAAACAGCGGTGATCCCCGAAACGACGACGACTGGCCAGGAACCTTCCGGCGGCACGACCGAGTACATCAACCACCACCTGCATCACCTGCAGTGGAACTTCGGCGACGGCAAGTTCTGGACCGTCAACCTCGACACGATCTTCTTCACGTTCGTGCTCGCGGCCCTCTTCCTGTTCTTCTTCATCCGCGCCGCGCGCCGCTCGACGCCGGGCGTGCCGGGCAAGTTCCAGGCGTTCGTCGAGATGCTCGTCACCTTCGTCGACGGCCTCGTGCGCGAGACCTTCCACGGCCGCAGCAAGCTGATCGCGCCGCTGTCGCTGACCATCTTCGTGCTGGTGTTCCTGTTCAACTTCATGGACCTGCTGCCGATCGACGCGCTGCCGGCGCTGTGGGCGGCGGGCTACGACGCCGCGGGCCACGATCCGCACCACGCCTACCTGCGCGTGGTGCCGACCGCCGACCTCAACACCACGCTGGGCATGGCGCTCGCGGTGTTCGTGCTGATCCAGGTGTTCGGCATCAAGCACAAGGGCTTCGGCGGCTTCGTCAAGGAAGCCTTCACCGCGCCGTTCCATGCCGAAACCACCGTGGGCAAGATCGCGCTCGCCCCGGCCAACCTGCTGCTGCGCCTCATCGAGGAAGCGGTGCGCCCGGTCAGCCTGAGCCTGCGACTGTTCGGCAACATGTATGCCGGCGAGCTGATCTTCATCCTGATCGCGGTCATGACCCTCGGCGCGTCGCTCGCGGCCGGCCTGACCTGGGCCATGGCGCCGATGCAGTTCATCGCGGACTTCATCTGGACCGCGTTCCACATCCTGATCATCACCCTGCAGGCCTTCATCTTCATGATGCTCACGATCGTCTACCTGAGCATGGCCTCGGAAGCGCACTAGGCAGTCCCGCACGAGTTTCGTTGTATCCACCGCGCACAAGCGCACAGCCAAAGTTCCAAACGGAGAGCACCATGGAAAACGCAGCCCTTATCGCCGAAGTGATGAAGTTCACCGTCATCGCGGCCAGCCTCCTCATCGGCCTCGGCGCCCTCGGCACCGGCATCGGCTTCGCCATCCTCGGCGGCAAGTTCCTGGAAGGCGCCGCGCGCCAGCCGGAGCTGACCCCGATGCTGCAGACCAAGATGTTCATCGTCGCCGGCCTGCTCGACGCCGTGCCGATGATCGGCGTCGCCATCGCCCTGCTGCTGGTGTTCGCCAACCCGTTCCTGACGGCGCTGGGCGCCTAAGCAACCGGTCAAGGCACCGCCGACGGCAGCCGCCGTCGGCACCAGGAGTCGCACATGGATCTGAACATCACACTGGTCATCCAGTTCGCCGCCTTCCTCGCCGTCGCATGGATGGTGATGAAGTTCGGCTGGCCGCACATCATGGCGGCCATCGAGGAGCGCCAGCAGAAGATCGCCGAGGGCCTCGCTGCTGCCGACCGCAGCCAGCAGGACCTCGCGCGGGCCGAGGAAAAGGTCGCGGAAGCGCTGAAGGAAGCGCGTGCCAAGGCCAACGAGATCATCGACCAGGCCCACCAGCGCGCCAACCAGCTCATCGACCAGGCCAAGGAAGACGCCATCGCCGAGGCCAACCGCCAGAAGGCGCTGGCCGAGAGCGAGATCACGGCCGCCGCCAACCGCGCCCGCGAGGAACTGCGCCGGCAGGTGTCGGTGCTGGCGGTCAGCGGTGCCGAGAAGCTGCTCAAGCGCGAGATCGACGCCGGTGCCCACAAGGCACTGATCGACGAACTGGCCGCGCAGCTCTGAGGACGATCCGATGAGCCAGGCCCTGACCCTCGCCCGTCCCTACGCCCGCGCCGCGTTCTCGCACGCGCAGGCGCAGGGCGCGCTCGCCGGCTGGTCCGGCGCGCTTGCCTTCGCCGCGCGCGTCGCCGCCGACCCGCGGGTCGCGGGGCTGCTGGGCGATCCGCGGCTGGCCGACGCCGATGCCGTGATGCTGCTCGCGCCGGAAGGCGCGGACGACGGATTCAAGCGCTTCCTCGCGCTGCTCGCCGACAACCGCCGCCTGCCGCTGCTGCCGGAGATCGCGGGGCTGTACGACGAGCTGCGCCTGGAAGCCGAGCGCACCGTGCGCGCCCGCGTCACCTCCGCCACGGCGCTGCCCGAGGCCGAGCTGGCGACGATCCGCGAGGCCTTGAAAAAGCGCCTGGGCCGCGAGGTCGAGATCTAGGCGGCGGTCGACGAAACCCTGATCGGCGGCGCGGTGATCGACGCCGGCGAC
>CAMPJU010000155.1 GCA_946886995.1 uncultured Lysobacteraceae bacterium | reverse complement strand
TGCGGGTTCTCGAGCTGGTTCTTGATGTCCACCAGGAACAGCACCGCGTCCTTGCCGTCGATGATCCGGTGGTCGTAGGACAGGGCGATGTACATCATCGGCGCGGCGACGACCTGGCCGTCCTCCACCACCGGGCGCTCCTTGATCGTGTGCATGCCGAGGATCGCCGACTGCGGCGGGTTCACGATCGGCGTGGACATCAGCGAACCGAAGGTGCCGCCGTTGGTGATGGTGAACGTGCCGCCCTGCAGGTCCTCGAGCTTCAGGCCGCCCTCGCGGGCCGCCTTCGCGTAGGCGTCGATGTTCTTCTCGACGTCCGCGAACGACATGCGCTCGACGTTGCGCAGCACGGGCGTGACCAGGCCGCGCTCGGTCGACACCGCGATGGAGATGTCCGCGTAGCCGCGATAGATGATGTCGTCTTCGTCGACCTGCGCATTGACCACCGGATGCCGCTGCAGGGCATTGGCGGCGGCCTTGGTGAAGAAGCTCATGTAGCCGAGCTTGACGCCGTGCGCCTTCTGGAACGCCTCGCCGAGCTCCTTGCGCATGCGCACGACCTTGGCCAGGTTGACCTCGTTGAACGAGGTCAGCATCGCGATCGAGTCCTTGGACTGCATCAGGCGCTCGGCGATGCGCTTGCGCATGCGGGTCATCGGCACGCGCTCCTCGGGGCGCGCGCCGCCGGCGTTGCCGGAGCCGGCGTTGCGGGCGTAGTTGAGCAGGTCTTCCTTGGTGACCGCGCCGCGGCGGCCGGTGCCCTCGACCTGCGCGGGGTCGATGCCTTCCTTCGCGGCGGTGAAGCGCGCGCCGGGCGGCAGGTCGCCTGCTGCCTTCGCCGCGGACTTCGGCGCCTCGGCCTTCGTCGCCTTCGGTGCGTCGGCCTTCGCCGGCTCGGGCTTCTTCTCCGCCTGCTTCCCGTCCTGCTTCGGCGCGGCTTCCGGCTTGGCCGCGGCCTCGCCTTCCTCGATCAGCGCGACGACCTGCTGGCTGGTCACGGTCGCGCCGGCCTCCGCGCGAATCTCCTTGATCACGCCGTCGACCGGGGAGGGGACTTCCAGCACGACCTTGTCCGTCTCCAGGTCGAGCAGGTTCTCGTCGCGGCTGACGGCATCGCCCGCCTTCTTGTGCCAGGCGGCGATGACCGCGTCGGACACGGATTCCGGGAGGACCGGGACTTTGACTTCGATGGCCATGGCGGCGTCCTGCTTAATCGATTGAAAGGGGTGGGGTCACTCGGCGACCACGTCGCCGTCGAGCGGGTTGTTCAATGCGTCGGCGACTAGCGCCTCCTGCTCGGCCACATGGTCGCTGAAGTGGCCGCAGGCCGGCGATGGCGACCGCGCGCGCCCGACATAGTCCAGCACCTGCTTCGGCTGCAGGCAGGCGACCAGGTGGTGCCGGATCTGGAACCAGGCGCCCTGGTTCTGCGGCTCCTCCTGGCACCAGACGATTTCCTGCACCTTCGCGTAGCGCTCCAGTTCCGCGGCCAGTTCTTCCCGCGGGAACGGGTAGAGCTGCTCGACGCGCACCAGCGCCACGTCGTCCAGCCCCTGCTTGCGCGCGGCCTCCAGCAGGTCGTAGTACACCTTGCCGGAGCACAGCACGACCCGCCGGACCTGCTTCGCGGTCGCGGTGGTGTCCGGGATGAGGCGCTGGAACCCGCCACCGGCGAGGTCGTCGAGGGACGAGACGGCAAGCTTGTGGCGCAACAGCGACTTGGGCGTCATCACCACCAGCGGCTTGCGCGTGGCCATGCGCATCTGCCGGCGGATCATGTGGAACGCCTGCGCCGGCGTCGTCGGCACGCAGACCAGCATGTTGTCGAGCGCGCACAGCTGCAGGAACCGTTCCAGGCGCGCGGAACTGTGCTCGGGTCCCTGGCCCTCGTAGCCATGCGGCAGGAACAGCGCCAGCCCGCAGAGGCGACCCCACTTGGCTTCGCCGGACGACAGGAACTGGTCGATCACCACCTGCGCGCCATTGGCGAAGTCGCCGAACTGCGCCTCCCAGAGGACGAGCGTCTGCGGGCTGGCCAGCGACCAGCCATATTCGAACGCCATCACCGCCTCTTCGCTGAGCAGCGAGTCGATGATGGTGACCGTCTCCGGATCCTCCACCAGGGCGCGCAGCGGCAGGTGGTAGTTGTCGGTGGCCTGGTCGTGGAGGATCGCGTGGCGGTGGAAGAACGTGCCGCGGCCCGAGTCCTGGCCGACCAGGCGCAGCTTGTATCCCTCGCGCAGCAGCGTGGCGTACGCCAGGTTCTCGGCGAAGCCCCAGTCGCCCGGCTGCTCGCCGGCGGCCATCCGGGTGCGGTCCTCGTAGATCTTGGCCACGCGCGCGTGCAGCTTCACGCCGGAAGGGATCGTGTTGATCGTCTTCGCCAGCTGGTCCAGGTCCTTGCGCGGGAACGTCGTATCCACCGGGTCGGACAGGCTGCCGGACAGGTACGTGGACCAGTCGATGGTGAATTCGTCGTCCTTCGCCTCGGCCAGTTCGGTGGTGACCACGCCCTGGTCGAGCTTGTCCCGGTAGGCATCGACCAGTGCCTTCGCGTCGTCCGCCGTGATGTCGCCAGCCTCGGCAAGTCGCTTCGCGTACTGCTCGCGGGTGGTCGGGTGCTTGCGGATCTTCTGGTACATCAGCGGCTGCGTGGCCGCCGGCTCGTCGGCCTCGTTGTGGCCGTGGCGGCGGTAGCAGACCAGGTCGATCACCACGTCCTTGCCGAAGCGCTGGCGGAAGTCGAACGCGAGCTCGGCGCAGAACACCACCGCCTCGGGATCGTCGCCGTTCACGTGGAACACCGGCGCGTCGACCATCTTGGCGACGTCGGTGCAGTACAGCGTGGAGCGCGCATCGGACCGATCGGAAGTGGTGAACCCGACCTGGTTGTTGATGACCACGTGGACGGTACCGCCGACCGCGAAGCCGCGCGCCTGCGACATCTGGAAGAGCTCCATGACCACGCCCTGGCCGGCGAACGCGGCGTCGCCATGCAGCAGCACGGGCAGGACCTGCTTGCGCTCGCGGTCGCCGCGACGGTGCTGGCGCGACCGTACCGAGCCCGCGACCACGGGATCGACGATCTCCAGGTGCGACGGGTTGAACGCGAGCGCGACGTGCACCGGTCCGCCGTCGGTGGCGATGTCGGCCGAAAAGCCCAGGTGGTACTTGACGTCGCCCGTGTGGGCGCGATCGCCGGACTTGTGCTCGAACTTGCCCTCGAACTCGTCGAACAGCTTGCGCGGGGGCTTGCCCAGGGTGTTGACCAGCACGTTGAGGCGTCCGCGGTGGGCCATGCCCATCACGACTTCCTTCATGCCATCGCGCCCGGCGCGGCGGATCACGACGTCCAGCAGCGGCACCAGCGAGTCGCCGCCTTCCAGGGAGAACCGCTTCTGGCCGACGTACTTGGTGTGCAGGTAGCGCTCCAGGCCCTCGGCGGCGGTCAGCCGTTCTAGGATCCGGCGCTTGCCTGCGGCCGACATGCCGTAATCGCCGCCGGCCGCCTCCAGCCGCCGGTAGATCCAGCGGCGCTGTTCGGCGTCGGCGATGTGCATGAACTCGGCGCCGATCGGGCCGGTGTAGGTCGCCTTGAGCAGTGCCAGCAGGTCCCGCAACGACATGCGGTCCTTGCCCGCCACGCCGCCGGTCCCGAACTCGGCCGACAGGTCGCTCTCGGACAGGTGGTGGAACGCCAGCCCGAGGTCGGGTGCCTCGGGCATCGGCATGAGGCCCAGCGGATCGAGCCGCGCCCCCAGGTGCCCGCGGGCCCGGTACGCGGTGACCAGCTTGCCGATCGCGAGCTCGCGCACGTCCGGCACGCCACCGCCGGTGGCCGGCACTGCGCCGCGGGTCGCGCGGCGCCCGGCCTCGGCGACCGCACTTGCGACCGCCGAATGCGGGATGTCGCCCGCCTGGCGACCCTCGAAACCGTCGAAATACGCCTTCCATTGCGGCCCGACGCTGTCGGGTGCAACCAGGTACTGCTCGTAGAGGTCCTCGAGGTAGGCCGCGTTGGCACCGAGTTGCGAGGATTGGGCGAACTGCTTCAGGAGGCTGGCCACGGTGGACGGGGGACTCGACGGTGGGGGCAGGCAGTGCGCGTGCGCTTTCCGGGGGGCTCGCGGCCACCGCTGAATGCGGCACGAAAGATCGCCAAGTATAGCGGCTGGGATGTGTCCGGGCCTACACGCTCAGGCCCCGAGGACCCGGAATTCGGTGACGGGCCGGGCACGTTCCCATGCGCGATCGAAACGTTCCCGCAGCTGCCGGGCTGTGCCCGGCGACGCGAGCCGCGCCTCGCCTTCGATCCTCGTGGCGAACGGGCGGTAGAGGCT